>DASYYR010000078.1:0-50745 GCA_035933575.1 Candidatus Acidiferrales bacterium
CCGCCGATGGCAAACAGCACCGCGCCCAGCACAATCATCGGCACGTAATTGTATTTCGTGATCCAAACTTGAAATTTGTCCTTCGCCAGATCGGGGACGTAGCGAGCCAGGGTCGAAGTGTCGTGATGCATCGACTTGCCCACCAGGATCCAGCCTACATGCGCCCACCACTTGCCGTCGCGCGGGGAGTGCGGATCTCCTTCGCGATCCGAGAATTGATGATGAATCCGGTGCGTCGCCACCCAGAAAATCGGGCCGCCTTCGAGCGCCAGCGTCGCGCAAACCGTCAAGAAGTACTCCATCCATTTCGGAGTCTTGTAAGCGCGGTGCGTCAGCAGGCGGTGGTAACACATGCCAATGCCGAGACTTCCGGAAACCCACCAGAGGAAAAGCGCGACCAATAAAGCCTTCCACGTAAAAAAGAAAAGGGCAGCGATTGCGCCCAAATGAAATAAGACCATAAAAGAAGAAGTCACCCAGTTGATATCGCGGTCGCCGGGCTGTCTTCGTTGTAGATTTTCGAGTTCCATTGATCGTCCTTCCCTATTTTCTTTTACGCCGCCATCCCTTCAGGCGCCGCTTTCACAACAGACGCACATACTTGCCGCCATCCAAGAACACGCCCAATCACAGTAGCCGGATCCAGGTGCACGTTAGAAATGCCGCAACCCCCGAAACAGGGAGGAGCGCTCCCGGTTCACGTTCGGAGCGGGTTCCGAATGCAAACAATTCAGTGGAGATTCAAACCAAACTGCGGAATTCACTCGAGCGAGTGGACTACGTCTTGGTCTAGGATGAATCGCTGCTTTAATTAGAACTCTCCCGTCAGAGAGTCTACAGTGCCACAAGAAGATTGTCTGTTCAATAAAGGACATCCATGCGCGCGCTCGTAAGATTACTAGCCACTGGTACAGGTCGCTTCCCGGGCATTTTGGAATCTCATGCCATATCGAGCGATTCCAGAATCCCATGAACCGCGGAATATCGAGTTTCCAACACTCCGCGCATGCTCTAGCGTCCCGACGTTCACGCTGTACTTAGCTGAATGAACGGCCCTAGAAGATTCGATGCGCCCAAACATGCAATCGTTGTAGTTATTTCATGCGAGCCGGAAAAAATGCAGCGCTACGCGAGGTAAACTTTCGGGGAGTTCATAAATCGGGGGCAAGAGGGCATGGCGACAATGTAGTGCAATGAGTCGGAGGAATACAAGCTGCGGCGCTGCGTGGGAACTTGGCGAAATATGCCGTGAAATGTTCTGGCCCAGGACCTTATCCGGAACGGCGGGGAGAGATGCTCGCTCCGTGCTTCTGTTTCTGCAATCGCTGGAAGTTGTCGGCGCCGTGCTGCACCAGTTTCTTTCCGCCCAGGCGCTCATAACCGCCGACAAACGAATTCTGCTCTGATTTGAATTTTGTTGACGATTGCTTTTTCTGCTTCGCTTGTTTCTTCGCCATGGGGGACGCCTCGTTTCAGAAACTCTGCCCACCAACCGCCATTATGGCCCTGCGCTTTCGACGCAAACCGAGCTTTTGGGAAAGATCCAATGGTTCAGTAATTGCTGCTATGTTTAGTGTAGCGAGCCGCTGTGGCTCGATTGTGCGCCTTCTGTCATGTTATCGAATGGGCGGCTCTTTTGAAGACGTCCCGCGAACTGTTCGCGCTTACCGTCAATCACATACAGCTCGTCCTCGGTCAGTTTTCCCCAGCTTTCCTTGATTTTCCCTTTATACAGCTTCAAAGAACCTTCCACCCAGTTCCAGTTCATGCCTCACCTTCCTCCATCCATTTAGACATCATTGGCCGGCACAGAGTGACATTCCGTGCCGCCGGGAGGGCCAGGCTAGGTACCCTAATTATACTCTCCTCATAAGGCCTCGTGTTTGGAATTCAACTGTCTCCTTTGGCGTGAGAAAGCCGGAGAACCTAGGGACGCGGCCTGATCAAAAGGAGATTCACAATTGATGTTCGCCATGAAGGCAGGAGAACCCAGCCCGACAGCCGCGCATGTTTCTCGCGCTGTTTTGCCCGCTGCCGTTGCTTGCGTAAGCCGAATACCTGCGCTATAAGCTGGCCTACAATCGGCGTAGGAGGTTCGCATTGGCGCCTCTTTCCGAATACATGGCTCGCTACGACCACGAGCACAAGAATGTCTGGAACAAGGTCTGCCACGGCATTGGTATTCCGCTGGTAATTGGGGGGGTTGTGTTGTTATTCATGCTCCGCTGGAAGATAGGGCTGGCGCTGTTCATTCTGGGATGGATTTTTCTCTTCGGCGGGCACCGCATCGAGGGCAACAAACCGGCTTTTTTCCAGGGCGTGATTTACTTTCTGGTGGGGCCACTGTGGATCGCGAAAGAAATCAAGGACGCGATTTTCGGGGGCGGTAAAGGCTCACCGAACACACCCTGATTCTCGGATCATTTCCGTGCTGCCCTCTGGCGAATCCATCCGCCATTCAGCCAGCCGAGCTGGTGCAGGAACAACACGCCCTGATCCCACGGGAATAACCTCCCGGAAGTTACCCTTTTCGCGTCACCTGTACCTCGCAGGCCTTTGTTTGGATACTCCGAATGGTATGTTAGGAAACTGCCTCCGAGGAGAAGTGTGTGACCGAGTCGATGGCGTCAAACGACGCAGACATTCAGAAGCGTCGAAGCACGCGAATTGCGCAGGCCATCCCCATAACAGTGGTCGGCGTGGACGCGCTCGGGCAGGCATTCAAAGAGCGCACTTCGACCGTTTCGGTCAACTGCCACGGCTGTAAGTACCAGTCGAGACACTACGTTCCAAAGAACTCGCAAATAACGATTGAGATCCCGCGCGCGGAATCGGATGCGCCACCGCGAATCGTCGAAGCGACCGTCGCATGGGTGCAGCGTCCGCGCACTGTGCGCGAGCTCTTCCAAATTGGCGTCCAGTTTACGGTGCCCGGGAACGCCTGGGGCATTGCCTTCCCTCCCGCCGATTGGTTCTCGCTTCCCGACGAGAAAGATCTCTCGATTGAAATTCCGGTGCCGCCGACAAAGTCCGCAAAGGAGCCCTTGAGCCACGCACGCCCTGCGGCCGAAGCGCCGGTAATTGACATGGAGTCGCGTGCAAATGCACCGAACGTGTCCGCGGAAGATAACGTACGGGTGCTCCCCGGACCGGCGCAAACTCAGGACACGATGTCGGTTGCGCGCCAGATGGCGCGCCTGCTCGCGGAAGCGAAACAACACTTGCGGCGCACAATGCAAAGCGACGCTGCAGGAGCAGTTGCGCAGGAAGTTCGGACCGCACGCGAGCAAGTAGAAGCGCACGTTCGCACCGCTGTAAACGATGCCGTCGAGCAGTCTGTAACAAAGGCCGCGGAAAGCTCCGTTCAAGCGACGGTTCAGAGCGCGGTTCAAAACGCCGTGCAAGGATCGTTGCAGCAACTCGTAGAGAGGGCGACGCAGCAGGTGGTGCAAAACGCCCTCGCCGCATTCGAGCAGGCGCAAAAGTCGTCTACCCCGAAGCCGGAAGAATTGGACGCGCAAGTGCGCGCCGCCGTCGAGCGCGTGGTGGAAAAGTCGGCGGCGAAGCTAGCCGAACAAACCGTCCAGCAAAGCGTGCAGCAAACCGTGGAACACGCGGTGAAGCAATCGGTGCAGCACGCGGTTGAACAAGCCACGGCGAAGTTTCCGATTCCTGGCGCTTCTGCGACCGTTATCGCGCCCGCCGAAGAAGTGCTTCGGCAATTGGATGAAGCGGGACAAACGCGGCTGGCTGCGTGGCGCAAGGAAATCGAAGACGCCGCAGGCAAGCTCCAAGCGCAATCGCGTGAGAATTTGAGCGCAGAATCCGAAGCAGCCGCGCGGAAGTGGCGCGAACAATTCGACCGGGCTCTGACCGGCGCGTCCGCGCAAATGAGCGAGCAATTGAATCAGATCTCTCAGGCTGCCACAGCGCGAGCCGAGCAGGAAATCTCCGCGAGAAGCGCGTCATTGCGGGGACTGCTGGATGAAGCGGCATCTGAGGCGCAGAAAAACCTGGAAGCGATGTGCTCCGGACTCGAACAGGAACGCACGCGCGCCGAGAGCGTGATCGGCAAAGCGGACGAGGCCGTGCGACGCGCCGAAGAGACATCGGCGAAGATGGAAGCGATGTCGCGCGCGGCTTACGACGAAGCACAAAAACATCTTGATGGATTGTTGGCGTCGCAGACCGCGGAGCTGAACCGCCGCGTGGATGAAGTGATTCAGAAGAAGGCTGGCGAACTCGAAAAGCCCATCAATGACGTGGCTGATAGCGCGCTGAAACGGCTGGCGGAGCAAGTGGAGCAACAACTTGCGCCGCATTACGAACGCGCGCGACAATCGAGCGAGCAACTTGCGAACGCGAACCAGCACGCCCAGGATGCGCTCCATCAGTTCCGCGCGCAAATGCACGAAGTCTCCGAACAGGCGCTGGCCGCCTCACTCGAACGCATGCGCGAACAGAGCGTGGAATTGCCGGCTGAATTTGAGCAGACTTGCCGCGCCGCTCTGGCTCGAGTCGAAGAAGAACTCGAAACCAAGACCACGGACGCGACGCATTCCACCTTCGAGTCGCTCTATAAAGCATCGGAATGGTATCAGAAGAAAGCGCAGACCAGCATGCAGGCGACGCTCGAAAAGATGATGGACCAGTCGACAGGCGCCATGCGCGAACGCGCGGCCGAAGTTTCGCGCATGTTCGGCTCCGAGCTCGACCACTACAGCCGCAGCTACGTGGAACATGCGCAGGGCATGATTGAAGAGGACGCCAAAGAAATCAAGGAGCGCACCCGCGAGCAGCTCGAAGTGACGGCAAAAACCGTGGCGGCGAGCGTCACAGACGAGCTTCGCCGCATCACCAGCGAAAGCTTGGCGCAGTTCGAAGAAGCAGCGAAAGTTTCCGCCGAACAGAATCAGGCAAGCATGAAGGAAGGCGCTGACAAAGCGCTGGTCGAGTTTGACGGGCATCTTGAAGAAAGAATGGTGCAGGGCGCGACACTTGCGCGGCGGCATCTTGAGGAACAGTTGAAGCCGCTGGTGGAAGCCTTCTATGCCCGGCGCGAGGCGGAACAGGCGGCGTGGCTCGAGCAGATGAAAGGCTCCGTCGAGAAATCGATTGAGCAATATAAGGAACGTCTCGAAAATACTTCGAACTCGTGGCTGCTCGCATCCGCCACAACGCTCGGCCAGCACTCGAAAGCCGTGCTCGAAACTCTCTCTGGCGCCGCCGAAGAGCGCCTGCGCGACACTTGCTCCGATGTATTTGCGGGACTAGGCGAAACCCTCCGCCAGCGGCTCTTAGGTCTTTCTTCGGAAGTCGGCACCGGGAAAAAGCCGCCAGAAAAGAAGTAAGCGCCGGCTCCTCTTTGCACTCCGCAATATCCAACGTTTAAATCGTTGTCTCCATATCCGGTATAATGTTGCGCATGGCCAATCGCGCATATGCGAGCATTTGGGTGCGGGATTTCTCCGCGGAGACGCTCCTCGATCGCTGGAAGGAATTCCTGCAGACCGTTCCTGTTTCGACGGAACGTCCGGGCTTTAGTGAACTTGTCATTCGAGCTGTCGACACGGCCGAAACTCCGATCCTGGAACAAGATTTGCGCTCGGGAGAATACGATGCACAGGTGCTCGTCGACCTTGCCAGCGAACATGTGCACAGCGATTCCTCGTACGAAACACAAGCGTGGTGGGATTTGTGGATGTACGACGCGCGCGGCAATCGTTGGGAATTAAGGCCGGAGCCTTTGGCAATTTATTGTTACGGCGACGAATTCGACGATGGCCTTTCGCAAGAGCAGGGACATTTTCTGGTGGATGCCGGCTTCGAGCATGTTTTTACCGGACATGCGGACTTGCTCGGTTTCGCGGGAGCGCGGGAACGGCGCCTCGACCATCCCGACGAAGCGAACTTTGTCGCTTTGATGTCACAGCCGGAAAACTTGCGGACATATTACGAGAAAACGCGCGAGAACATCCGCAAGCTCTACAATTGGATGGAGCGAATCGAGTCCGCGCTGCCGGTGGACCGCTATAGATTATGGTCGGAGGGCGAAGAGAATTTCGAGGCGCGGATGGAGGAAATACTCGCCGCGCGCTAACGCGGCACTTCCGTCAGGAGCGTACACACGTTAGAATCGCTTCACGGCTCTTTCCAACAGCTGGAAACGATGGGAACGAGCTAAAGAATTGGTTGCGGCGCGCGGGTGCGTACATGGGTGAAGACAAGCGGCTTTCAAATTCCTTAAGGATAACAATGCGGCGATTCTACTTGTTGACGACCTGTGGCGCGTTTCTGTTCCTCGCATCCTGCGGCAGCAGCCAGCATCCAATTTCGGAAGACGCCGCGAAGACGGCTGCGCCCTCGTATCCACCGGAAGTGGACCAGGTGACGCAGAAGCTATTCGGCACGGAAACGGAAGTGATTGCCTACGGCGATCTGGCGAAAAACGGCAAGCAGGAAGCGTTGGTGGTCAACCGCATCAAGAAACCACCGGATGGAATTGTTCCTGGGAACCTGTTGACGCGCGTAGGAATCATCGAGAATGAGGGCGGGAATTCGTGGAAGGAAGTCTTTCTCTGCGACGAGCATTTCAAGAATCCTGCCGGATTCCTGGGCGGGCAGCCGCTTTCGCCAGTGAATGGCTGGCGTTTGCAATACGAGCAGGACGCTAAGAAGGGCTTGACTATGTATTTTACGCCGTTGCAAAAACCCGCGGGCGGCTACGTTGTGACTTATGGAGTGCGATGGAACCCGGAAGCGAAGCGTTACCAGATGCTCGACCGGAGTTTTACTAAATTCCTAGGAGAAGTGTCGACGCTCGAGCCGATCGACTCGACTTCGCAATAATGAGCACAGTGGCACAAACAATTAGCACAGCGAAGAAACCGCAGAAGAAGGCCAGCGCGGCGGCCGAGTTGCGGCGACTAGTCCCTTATTTGGGGCCGTACAAGGGCGGGATTTTGTTCGGGCTTCTGATGCTAGCGGTGATGGGGCTAATCGGCGCGCTTCCGCCGCTGATTATTGGCTCGATCATAGATTGCCTGAAGGGATCGCCGCAACCCATGCCCAACCTCACAGCGGCGTCGCACTCAGGGGCAATAGCGCTGTGGCACTCTGCGCTGAAGCCGATTCTCTATTTTTATCACCCAGAAAACCGTCACACATTGTGGGTTCTTTGTCTGATGTTGGTGGGCGTGGTGGTAGTGAAGGGCATTTTCTCATTTACGTCACGCTGGGTTCTCATAGGAGTTTCGCGCGACATTGAATACGATCTGCGAAACGATTTGCTGGCGCGCCTGGTGAGGCTGGAGCCGGAATTTTACGTGCGGAATCGCACGGGTGACTTGATGTCGCGCTGCACAAACGACTTGAGCGCGGTGCGCATGGTGCTTGGGCCCGGAATCATGTATAGCGCGACGACGCTCGTGGGAATGGCAGTGGCTCTGGCGGTGATGGCGACGATATCGCCGCTGCTGACGCTGGAGGTTCTTTTCCCGGTTCCGTTTGTGTTCATCACGGTGAGGTACTTCGGGACGAAAATCCACGAGCTGCAAGCGAAGATTCAGGCGATGCTGGCCACGCTTTCTGCGAAGGCACAGGAGAATCTGTCGGGAATACGCGTGGTGCGGGCTTACGGGCAAGAGGACGCCGAAACGCAGTCGTTTGACGAAGCAAATCAGCAGTACGTAGGGCAGAACATACGCATGATTCGCGCGTGGAGCCTGTTCTTTCCTGCGCTGTCCACGATCATTGGATTTTCGATTGTGTTCGTCCTGTGGCAAGGCAGCCGGATGGTGGTTCAAGGCCGCATTTCGTTGGGGGCGCTGATCGCATTTTACACATTTGTGGGGCAGCTCGTGTTCCCGATGATCGCGCTCGGCTTCGTGACAAATATTTTCCAGCGCGGGGCGGCATCGATGGGGCGGTTGAACTACGTTTTGGACGTCGAACCGGGAATCGGCGATGCGGGAGCGCAAAGAGAGGCGCCGACTGAGGTTCGAGGCGACATTGAATTTCGCAATTTGACCTTCACTTATCCTACAGCGCGAAGCGGAAATGGCACGCAATCGGCCGCGACCGGCAAAGATTCTAATTCCGCTCCGAATGAGCCGGTGCTGCGGAATATCAATTTGCACATTCCGGCGGGCTCGACAGTTGCTATTGTTGGTCCAACGGGGAGCGGAAAAACAACGCTGGCGGGACTGATCGCGCGGCTTTGGGAAGCGCCAGCCGGCACGCTCTTTATTGACGGCAAATCGATTCGCGAGTGGCCGCTAGCGGCGCTGCGGCGAGCGATTGGTTTTGTGCCGCAGGATGCGTTTTTGTTCAGCGACACGCTGCGCGAGAATATCGCATTTGGCGTGGAGGAGGCCACGCTGGAAGCGGTGGAAGACGCGTCGCACGTAGCGAATATTGCGGGCGACATCTCGGACTTTCCGGGGCGCTATGAAACGATTGTCGGCGAGCGCGGAATCACGCTTTCAGGCGGGCAAAAACAGCGGACGACGCTTGCGCGGGCGCTCATTCGGGATCCGAGGATTCTGATTCTCGATGACGCCTTTTCCAGCGTGGACACCGATACGGAAGAAAAAATTCTGCAGGGACTGGAAGACGTGTTCAAGGAACGCACGACGATACTGATTTCGCACCGATGCTCGACGGTGCGCGATGCGGATCAAATTGTTGTGCTACGTGTCGGCGAGATCATTGAAAAGGGGACGCACGAAGAACTGATTGGGCTTGGCGGATATTACGCGGAGCTATATCAGAAGCAGTTGCTCGAAGAAGAGCTGGCCAGAGAATGAGCACACACCACGAAGAAGAGAAGCTTGGACGCATATACGACTCGCAACTGACCTGGCGGCTGCTGAAGTATCTGAAACCGTACAAGTGGCGAGTTTTTTTCGCGCTTGCGCTGACGATGGTGGTCACGCCCTTGCGTCTGGTTGGGCCGCGGCTCTTTGCCGCGGTAATTGACCGCTACATCACGCCCGCTCTGGGCCACAAGATAACAGCGGACGCGGCGTTTCATGGCATTCTCTGGATTTCGCTGGCGTTTATTGCGACGCTGATTCTCAGTTTCCTTTTTCAGTATGGCCAAGTGCGCATTATGCAGTCGGTGGGCCAGCACACGATGTATGACCTGCGCAAGCAGATCTTCGGCCATTTGCAGCGGCTGCCGATGGGCTTCTTCGATCGCACGCCGGTGGGACGGCTGGTC
Organism: Candidatus Acidiferrales bacterium; assembly: GCA_035933575.1. Classification (GTDB taxonomy): domain Bacteria; phylum Acidobacteriota; class Terriglobia; order Acidiferrales; family UBA7541; genus DAHUXN01. The sequence continues at coordinate 9,224 of DASYYR010000078.1, forward strand.
ACGCGCGTAACCACCGACGTGGATGCGCTGAATGATTTATTCGCGGCGGGCGTGGTGGCGATGGTGAACGACTTCTTTTTCCTGGTGGCCGCAATCGCCTACATGTTGAAGCTGAATTGGAGGCTGGCGCTTGCGGCATTCGCGGTGCTCCCGCTGATGTTCGGCGTCACGTGGTTATTTCGAAACAGCGTGCGCGACGCAAACCGGCAGATCCGCACCGGAGTGGCGCGAATCAATGCCTTCCTGCAGGAGCACATCGGCGGAATGGCGGTGATTCAGCTTTTCAACCGGGAGCAAAAGGCGCAGGAGCAATTCAAGGGGCTGAACCGCGCTTATAACATTGCTTTCAAGAAGGCCATCAAGGCATATGCGCTGTTCTATCCGGCGATTGATCTGCTGTCCTCGTCCGGATACGCAATGATCTTTTGGTTCGGCGGATTGCGGCAGGTTGTGGGGGGGTTGGGGATCGGCGTGGTCGCGGAGTTCTATATGTATTCGCAGCAGTTTTTCATGCCGATTCAGGACTTGAGCGAAAAATTCAACATTCTTCAATCGGCGATGGCTGCTTCAGAACGGATTTTCAAGCTGCTCGATGAGCCGCTGACCGTGCAATCCGCGGCGAATGCGGTTAAGCTGGATACGGCGAAGGGCGAGATTGAATTCCGTAATGTGTGGTTTGCATATCGCGGCGGCGAAAATCCCAAAGAAGAAGATTGGGTGCTGCGAGATGTGTCGTTTCGCGTCGCGCCGGGGCAAAACATAGCCATCGTAGGGCACACTGGCGCGGGTAAGACGACAATCATTCAGCTGCTGCTGCGGTTTTACGATATTCAGCGTGGCGAAATCCTTCTTGACGGGATAAACATCCGCGAACTGCAGCTTCAACATTTGCGCCAGTTCTTCGGAATTGTGCTGCAGGATCCTTTCCTTTTCAGCGGGACAATCGAATCGAATGTGCGTCTGGGAACCGCGTCGATCACGCCCGACATGGTAGAGCAGTCTTTGCGCGAAGTGGGCCTCGGTCCCTTTATCGATTCCCTGCCGCATGGAATGGCCACCGACGTGACCGAGCGTGGTGCGACCCTTTCGGTGGGACAACGGCAGCTCATCAGCTTTGCGCGCGCGCTGGCGCACGATCCACAATTCTTAATTCTGGACGAGGCGACGTCGAGCGTCGACACTCAGACGGAATCGCTGATCCGTGAGGCGCTGGACCGCTTGCTTTCCGGAAGGACCGCACTGGTGATTGCGCATCGCCTTAGCACGATTCAACACGCTGACCGGATTCTTGTGTTCCACAAGAGCAGACTGCGCGAAGAAGGCACGCACCAGGAACTGCTGGCGCGTCGCGGAATTTATTACCGCCTCTATCAGCTCCAGTACAAAGACCAGGAACTTCGCCTGCCGGTTTCGGGCGGTGTGCGCGCCGGCACGTCTCTGCCGGCAGATGATTAGGCCGCGGCGCCGCCAGTGCTAAGACGCCACGCAGGATGGATTTCCTTCCTGAACGCGAGCCTTTTATCCATCGCACGCTTTGAGTCCGCCGCATGACAGCTCCACAGGAAATCCTCATCTCCGCGGGCGAAGCCTCCGGCGATATGTATGCTGCGCAACTGGCACGCGCACTGCAGACGCGGACGGGCGCGCACCTTTTCGGCATGGGCGGGCCGAAGATGCGTGAGGCAGGAGTCGAGATTGTCGCAGACGCTTCGGAAATCGCCGTTGTGGGAATCACGGAAGTGCTGCGCCGATTGCCCGCTGTCTGGCGCGCATGGCGGAAATTGGAGCGCGAAGCGGTGCGTCGCAAGCCAGCTCTGGGGATCACCGTGGATTCACCGGGATTCAATTTTGGCCTGGCGCGGCGATTGAAAAGGCACGGCATTCGCATGGCCTATTTCATCAGCCCTCAGATTTGGGCTTGGAGGCCGCGTCGCATGCGCTGGATTCAGCGCCGGTTCGAACGCGTCCTCGTGATTTTTCCTTTCGAGGAGGAAATCTATCGCAAAGCGGGCGTGGCGGTGAATTTCGTCGGACACCCTCTGGTCGATTCAGTCCACCCGCAAATGACGCGCGAGCAATTCGCCGCTCGATTCGGTTTGGACGCGAAGCGCCCAATCGTCGCACTATTGCCCGGAAGCCGTCCCAGCGAAATCCGGCGAAGCATGCCGATTATCGCGGATGCCTGCGTGCGGCTGCAAGAAAACATTCCGGTGCAGTTTGTACTTGTCGTGGCCTCGGGCCTTAACGCGGATATTTTCGACTCGTACAACCGGCCAGACTTACGCATAACGCCCGTCAGCGGTGCGGTTTACGATGCGCTCGCAGCAGCTGACTGCGCTATCGTGTCAAGTGGAACGGCAACGGTTGAAGCCGCCCTGTTGGGCGCGCCGATGGTGGTCGTGTACCGGCTTTCGGGACTCACGGCGACGATTGCGCGGCGCCTTGTGCGGACTCCTTTATTCGCCATGGTGAATGTAATTTCGGGTCGGCAGGTGGTGCCGGAGCTGATTCAGGATAGATTTACGGCCGAGGCTTTGGAACGCGAGGTTCGCCGGCTCCTGGATTCGCCAGAGGCACGCGCGCAGCAGAAGCGAGATCTGGGGGAAATAAGGCTGAAACTGGGCCCCGGCGGCGCAATTGAGCGGGCCGCCGAGATCATCGCAGGAATGCTCTAATCTTTTGAAGAACAGGCAACTAGCAGCCTCGTTTGGTACTCTAATGAGCGGACGATAATGATATTAAAGACAAGCATTGCCCGACACCCTCGAGCTTTCCATCTCGCACTCCTGCTCCTGCTGCTCGGCCTCGGCGCCAAGCTATCGAGGGCGCAAACGCAACTTCCTAAATTCGACTTTCAAGCTGTGCATTACGACGTCCAAGCCGCATTGCACCCGGCCGAACAAAATCTGACGGCCGAAGCAAAAGTCGAATTCGTGGCCAAGACGGCCTCGCGAACCATACTGGTTGAATTGCATCCTGATTTGCACGTGGACGCGGTCAAACTCGCGATTGACGGCCGGAAACTTGATTTTCAGCGTGACTCGTTCAACCCGCTCGATCTCGAAGTGACGCTCCCGTCCATGGCGCGGGCTGGAATGCACGTCACGCTGATTTTCGATTATTCGGGCGCCTTCGCGAATGACGATGACAGTCCTACGAAAGACGTCCGTTTCGCATGGATCGACAAGAACTCCGCGTACCTGCTGCTGCCGGCTCGCTGGTTTCCGCTGACGAATTATCCGTCGAACCGTTACACGGCCACATTTCAAATCACCGTCCCGGATAATTTTGCCGTGACCGGCACGGGGCAGTCTTCGACGCCGAATTCGCTTCCCGCCGAAAGACCCGGTGACTCTGGCCGATCGGTATACACCTTCAATTGTAAGGACGCCGCGCCGGTGGGGACATTTGTCGCGGGAAATTTACAATTGGCCCCAGTACAGGCGCAAGGCTTAAACATTTCCGTGTTTGCGCCGCCGGCGGCAAGCGCCACGGCTCCGCGTTACGGCGACGAGCTTGCCAACGTTCTGACTTATTACTCGAACGAATTCGGCCCATTACCGTCGCCCACTATGACGCTGGCGCAATTGCCGGACGGCACGGTCGACAGTTTCTCGGCTCCGGGATTGCTGCTGGTCAGCGCGCGCGACTGGAGCACCACGGTGAATCAGAACGAACTCGCGCACTTGTCCGCCCAGCAATGGTGGGGTAATCAAGTGCTGCCCGCATCGCCTGGCGACGCGTGGGTCACCGACGGGTTGGCGCAATACGTGGCCGCCATGTACATCGAGCACTCACAGGGCGAGCAAGGTTTTCGCCGTGAATTGACGAACTACGCCGTAGGCTCGGTAATGTTCGAAAGCGCCACGCCCATTGCACAATCGCAGGATTTGCAGCCGTACTCGCAGCAGTATCAGTCGATAGTGGTGGATAAGGGCGCGATGGTATTTCACATGTTGCGGACGTCCATGGGAGACGCGGCTTTCAATTCAGCGTTGCACGATTTCTATACTGCGCACGCGGGAAAAACGGCAAGCATCAACGATTTCGAAAAAGCCGCGGAAGCCCATATGCCCCCGCGGAAAACCGGCCAGCCGCATCTGAATCTGACCGCATTTTTTTCTCAGTGGCTAGATTCCACGGGCATTCCAGAATTCAAGCTGGATTACATCGTTTACCGAACCCCCAAGGGTTTCAAAGTCGTCGGCAAAGTCACGCAGCCGCTCGAGACCTTCAACATGCCGGTCGAAATTCGCGTGAATACAGAGGGGAACCCGGTAACGAAAACCGTCCAGGTGATTGGGACGAGCACGCCTTTTGAGATCGAGTCTTTCAACGTGCCGAAACCCGATGGAATTTTGATCGACCCGGATAACGACCTGTTGAAAGTAAGTCCGAAACTACATGTTCGCGCGCTTATCGCGCGCGGTGAAGGCCTCGCAGCCCAAGGAAACTTCCAAGAAGCTATCCAGCAATACCAGCAAGCGCTCGCCTTGCAAGCGAACAACTCCCTGGCGGATTTTCGGATTGGCGAGTCGTATTTCTATCAGAAAAATTATTCGGCGTCGGCGGATTCTTTCCGTAACGCACTCGATGGCGATCTCGATTCCAGTTATAAGTGGGTTGAAGTCTGGAGCCACATTTACCTGGGAAAGATTTTTGACCTGACCGGATCGCGCGAGCGCGCCATCAATGAATATCAGAAGGCCGAGGAATTGAAGGACAACACAGGCGGCGCACAGCAAGAAGCCGAGAAGTACATGAAGTCACCGTACACCGCGGCAGGCAGTACCCAGTCCCCTACGACGAAGCCGGAAGAGAAATCCTCGAAACCGTAGCAAACACGGTCGCGCGTTACGCCTCTCCACTTCCCTTCTTTTTTGCTTCCTTCCACACCTGCTCGAATATTTCGAGGGATTGTTTGTCGAAGAGAATAAATTGCACTTGTTCGAGGGAAGTCGCACCTCGCAGATGCTTTTGCGCCTCGGCCAGCATGATTTCAGCGCACTCTCGCATTGGAAAACCGGCAATGCCAGTGCCAACCGCCGGAAACGCGATTGTCTTGAGGTTATTTTGAGCGGCAATGCGAAGCGAATGTGCCGTCGAACTGCGCAACGCTTGCGCGGCCGTCCGGCCTCCCAATTGCATGCTGGCAGCATGAATTACGTAACGCGCTTTCAGCCGGCCGCCGGACGTGATGGCCGCGCCACCCACCGGAACTGAACCGATGGCGTCGCATTCGCGCTGAATCTGCTCGCCACCCTTGCGGCGAATCGCTCCCGCCACGCCTCCTCCGAGCTGCAAATCATTGTTCGCGGCGTTGACGATCGCGTCGGTATCCGCCTCCGTCAAGTCGCCCAACAGCAAAACGATTTTGTCAGCAATTTCGGCCATGGCCGAATATTGGAGAACTCCTACGCTTTCTGCTTGGCTGTTGCTTCCTTGTATTCGAAAACTCCGCGACCAGATTTGCGTCCCAGCCGGCCAGCCTTCACGTATTGTTCAATCAATGGGCACGGGCGATACTTGTCGCCAAGCGTGCGATGCAAATGCTGAAGAATGCTCAATCGCACGTCGAGTCCCACAAGATCGACCAGCTCAAAAGGGCCCATCGGATGATTGAGTCCGAGCTTCAAGGCCTTGTCAATATCCGCGGCGCTGGCAATCCCCTCCTGCAACATGTAAAACGCTTCGTTGCCAATCATCGCATTGATACGGCTGGTGACGAAACCCGGCGACTCGCGCACAACCACAACTTCCTTCCCCATGCGGCGCCCCGCTTCGACGCATGCCGCGACAGTCGCTTCCGATGTTTCCAGGCCGCGCACAATTTCCAGCAGTTTCATTTTCTGAACAGGATTGAAAAAGTGCATGCCGATGCAATTCTCGGCGCGAAAAGTGACCGCGGCCATTTCCGTGATGGAAAGTGAAGACGTGTTGGTGGCAAAAATCGCGCCCGGCATGGCGAATTTGTCGAGGATGGTGAAAATCTCGAGCTTCACCTCCATCTCTTCGGGAACGGCCTCGATGATCAGATCCGCTTCGCGGCAGGCGTCTTGCACGGAACCGGACGTGACGATGCGCGCAAGCGATTGCTGCTTCTGCTCCTCAGTGGCCTTGCCGCGTGCGATTCCTTCGTCGAATGCGCGGCGAATATATTCAATGCCTTGCTCCTGCATCGACGGCGATACATCTTCGAGAATCGTCCGATAGCCGGCGAGCGCGGAGCAGTACGCAATGCCGCGTCCCATCGTCCCCGCGCCGATGATTGCCACGGTCTTGATGTCCATTCGCTCTCCTTCGGATGACTTTCGCGCGACCAGTGTGGGCGCTATGCGCGCGGCGGAAACAGCCGGGCAGCGTTGTCGTACAGAATCTTGCGCTGCGCCTCGCCAGAAATCGGCAACGCGCGGAATTTTTCCATATTGCCGCGAATTCCGGGAACGCCGGGACCCGGCCAGTCCGTGCCCCACAAGACTTTATCGGCGATCTCTTCGATGCGCGGAAAATGCTCCATAAGGCGATGTGGCGGAATGCCCGAAATATCGATGTACATATTCGGATGACGGCGCACAAGGAAAAAAGCTTCGTTCATCCAAAGCGGCCGGCCGCCATGCGCCAGAATGATAACCAGTTTGGGGAAGTCGACGGCAACGTCGTCGGCAAGCATCGGTTGAGCGTACACGTTTCGCGCGCCCGGGAAAATCGAAGTGCCTGTGTGGATCATCACTGGCATGCCGTGCGCTTGCGCGCGATCATACATGCTCGCAAGAGGACCAAGCCCATCTCGATAGGCGTTGGGCGCAAAGAGTTGGTGCGAAGGATGAACTTTGAGTCCGCGAATGCCCAATTTCGCCAGCCGGTCGACTTCCGCTCCCGCGTCGGGCACGTATTTTGGATGCACGGAGCCAAAAGCGAGTAACCGTTTTGTATCGGCCGAACAATATTTCGCGATCCAGTCATTCACTTCAGGCGGAAAACCAATCACGTCTGGACTCACGTAATTAATCAAGCCAGCGCGTTCGATTCCCGCTTCATCCAGAAATTGGAGGAACAGCTTCGAATCCGCGGAATATTTTTGGACTTCGGGATAATCTTTGCGGCCTTTTTGAATCAACGCGAGAGCATGCGGCTTGAACATGTGCAGCGGCTGAATGTGAATATGAATGTCAATGACAGCGCCCGAATCCGATGCCAAGCAACTCCTCCTTAGTTTTCGCGCAACAAAAATGGTCTAGGCGCTGCCGCGGCCGTTCTTCCACGTTTCTTCGAGGGCCCGGCGCGTAAATACGCGCACCATGTCGCGGCGATAAACGGGCGTCGAGCCGGAAGTCGTCAGCGGCTTGCCCGTCTGAATTGCGGCGTGCGCGACGCGCTCCGCAAGTTCCAGCGACCATTTCCGGCCGGCCAGCGATTCGCTTGCTTCCTTCACCAGCACTGGAGCCGGATTCACGGCGGACAAAGCAATGCGCGCGTCGCGGCAAATCCCGCCAGCGTCCACGTCCATTGTTACGGCAACGCCCGCGAGTGGATAGTCGATCGAGTCCCGAACGCGCAACTTGTGATACACGCCACGCCGCCTGGCCATATGCGCGGGCACGCGGACGGCGGTGAGCAATTCGTTGCGCCCGAGCGCGATGCGGTCCATGCCGTCATTCTTATAGAACTCGCGCAAAGGCACACGCCGCGTTCCCGAAGGACCGGCGACTTCCAGCTCTGCGTCGAGCGTCAGAAATGCGGGCGCGGAGTCCCCTGACCACGTTGCCCAGCAAAATTTTCCCCCAGGCGCAACGTGGCAAATATCGCCATCTTTTTTCAAGCAGCCGCCAAGCGACTGGCGCCAGAAATGCGACTGGTTGTACCAGCGACAGCGCGTTTCCAGGCACAGGTTGCCCCCGATCGTCCCCATGTTGCGCTGCAACGGGCCGGCAACTGTGCCAATCGCACTCGCGAGGACAGAAAATTTCTCGCTGAGCCATGGCGTCTCGAGAATATGGGTCAGAGTGGTCGTCGCGCCGATGCGCAGGCCGTGGCGCGGCGAAAACTCTACGGCCGCCAATTCGCGCAGAGGTTTTACGTCGACTAGCACTCGCGGCGTGAAAAGCCGCATCTGCAAATTAGGAATCACGTCCGTGCCGCCCGCAATCACCATCGCGTCGCTATGTTGATCCAGCATGCTGACCGCGTCGGCAACGCTGCGAGGCTGCAAGACTCTGAACGCAGGAAGTGTCATCGATAATTCCTTGCCATCTGCGGCTTCTTCGATGTGTTCGCTCCATTGCCAGCCGCCGATTTCTGCTTTTCGCGTAACGCATCGAGAATCTTTTCTGGCGTGATGGGAATCGAATTGATGCGCACGCCGACGGCATCGAAAATCGCATTCGCAATCGCGGGAATCGTCGCGGCCAGCGAGCCTTCGCCAGCTTCCTTCGCGCCAAACGGGCCTTCCGGGTCAATGCTTTCAACGATGATCGATTCGATCTCCGGATTCTCTTTCGTTGCGGGAATGCGATATTCGAGCAACGACGGATTCATCAGGCGGCCATCTTTCCAGATCATGTCTTCCTGCAGCGCCTGGCCGAAGCCCATATAAACCGAGCCTTCGATCTGACCTTCGACTGTCAGCGGATTCAGCGCCTTTCCGCAGTCGTGCGCCGCGACAACTTTATCGACGCGAACGTGGCCCGTTTCTGGATCAACGGTGACTTCCGCAACTTGCGCGCTGTAGCTGTAGGCTGGTGATGGACCCACGCCTGCGCCCTTGAATTTTCCGCCGCGCGCCGTTTCGGGAGGTGCGTAAGTGCCGCGAGCGATCAGCGCTCCGTGAAATTCAAGCGCGACGGCGACCGCTTCGTCGAATGAGAGGCTCTTGCCCGCATCGCCTTTGTGCGAAATGCAACCATTTTTGGCTTCGAAATCGTCCGCCGCGCAGCCGAACTTCTTTGCCACCGCTGCGATAATCTGGTCGCGCATGTCTTTCGCCGCATTCAGGCACGCGTTGCCGGCCATGAACGTGACGCGGCTCGAATAGCTGCCGAGGTCAATCGGCGTAAGCTCCGTATCGGCGGCGACCAACTTGATGCGATCCGCGGTGACGCCAAGCACCTCCGCGGCAATTTGCACCTGCATCGTGTCTGAGCCCTGGCCGATCTCCGAAGCGCCGGTGTAAACGGTGACCGCCGCGTCACGATCAATTTTGATGTGCACGGTCGTGTGCGGCATGTTCGAGCGGATGATGGGATTCGCCGCTCCGCTGACGTAATGGCTACATGCCATGCCCACGCCCTTGCCATAGGGCAGCTTGCCTTTCTTCTCCGCCCAGCCGGAACGCTCAAAAACCTTCTCGATGCACTCCGGCAAACCGTAACTTGTGACGCGAAGCGAATTTGCCGTAATGCACGGCGCCTTCAGCAGATTTCGCCGGCGGACTTCGAGAGGATCAAGTCCGGCCTGATGCGCTAGATGATCAAGTATGGACTCGAAGGCAAAGCGCACGTTGACCGTGCCGTGGCCGCGCATCGCGCCGCACGCAGGCTTGTTCGTCAACACGCGAAAACCGTCATATTGCACATTCGCAATATCGTAAATCGCTCCGAGCAGCGCTCCCGAATAGAGCACCGTCACCGGACCGTACCCGCAGTACGCGCCGCCATCTTGAATCACTCGCGCTTGCACCGCGGTTATTTTCCCCGTGCCTGTCATCCCCACTTTCAAATAGACGATCGTGATTGGCCGGCCGCGATGCGCCAGGAACACTTCCTCGCGCGTATACGTGATCTTCACGGGCTTGCGCGATTTCTTAGCCAGGACGCACGCCGCAACTTCGAGAGGAATAATTTCGCTCTTGCCGCCAAAGCCACCGCCGATTAGCGGCTTGATCACTCGAATCTGGCTCATCGGCATTTCGCACACGGCGGCGATGGTGCGATGAAGGTAGAACGGCACTTGCGTCGAAGAATGAACCGTCAGGCGATCATCCGGCTCCCACACCGCGAGCGTTGCGTGTGGCTCCATGGCGGCCTGATTGACTTCGCCCGCGTAATAACGCTCTTTCGCGACGAAATCCGCCTCGCCAAAACCCTTTCCCGGATCCCCGAATACGTGGTGATATTCCTTCTCGATATTCTGTGGCCGCTCTTCATTGATGCAGTTCGAGGCCGCCTTCATGGACTCCTCGGGATCGAACCATCCCGGCAATTGTTCGTAGTCCACGCGAATCATATCGAGCGCTTGCTCAGCGATTTCAGGAGTTGTCGCGGCGACGGCGGCAATGTTGTCACCAATGTAGAGAGCCTTGCCGAGCGCGAACGCGCGCTCGTCATGCCCAATCGGCAAAATGCCGTAAGGATTGCGAGCGTCTTCGCCAGTGGCAGTGACCTTGACGCCCGCGAGCGCGTCGGCTTGCGAAGTATCAATCGAACGAATGCGCGCGTGTGCATAAGGCGAATGCAGGATTTTCCCAATCAGCATTCCAGGAACGGAAAGATCGTCCGCATATTTGCCGAGGCCCGTGACTTTGGCGCAAGCGTCCGTCATCGCCATGGGCTTGCCGATGATGTTGTAGCCGTTGGTATTTTTCGCCATGGTCAGCGCGTCGCCGGAGCCTGTGCCGTGGACTTCGCGCGCAGCTTTTCAATCGCGTATTTCACGGACTCGTAGATTTGCATGTAGCCCGTACAGCGGCAGAGATTTCCTGAAAGTGCTTCGCGAATCTCATCCATGGTGGGATCGGGATTGCGGTCGAGCAGCGCTTTGGTGGCAATCATGAATCCCGGAGTGCAATAGCCGCATTGCGCGCCGCCCATCTCGGCATAGCCTTCCTGAACGGGATCGAGTTCACCCGGGCCGCCGAGTCCTTCGACCGTCGTGATTTCGCGCCCTTCGTAGCTGGCCGCGAGCGCGACGCAGGAAAGCATCGGCGTTCCGTCGATGAGCACCGCGCAGCAGCCGCAACTTGAATCGTCGCAGCCGCGCTTAGAACCTGTGAGGCCAAGATCTTCGCGAAGCGCGTCGAGCAGGAGACGATTCGGCGCAATGGCAATCTCGCGTTTCTCGCCATTCACGCGCAAGTGCAAAAGTTCTTTATTCACAAATCTCCTAGGTGAGTTTCTTCAACGCTTCTTCGTCGTACCCCAGCACGATTCGTTTTCCGGAAATTACCACTGGCCTGCGAATCAGATTCGGCTCCGCAGCCATCATTTTCAAAACGTCCGCGCGCGAGGGAGGATTTTCCTTCATGTTCCGCTGACGATACAGCTCATTTCGCGTGTTCAAGAACAATCGGTAATCCCGTTCGCCGATTAGCTTGTCCAGTTCCGTCACCGTCAAGCGATCTTGAGCTAGATCTCGCAGTTCCAGTTCCGCCCCGCGTTCGAGCAAGAGACCTCTTGCTTTGCGGCAGGATGTTCATGTCGGCCTGTGCCAGAATTTGATTTTTGATTTCGCCATTCTTGCGCGCCTTTCAATAACGAGGGACCCGTGGATCGATTTCCTGTGACCATCGGTCTATCCCACCCGCCATCGAACGCGCGCCCGAAACTCCTTGCGAGCGGAGCCATGTGGCGGCATCGAGGCTGCGACGTCCACTGTGGCAGAAAAGTATGGCGCTATCTGCTGATTCGAATTTGTTCAAGCTTGCGGGGATCTGCCCCAGCGGAATCAGTTTTGAACCTTCGATATGGCAGAGTTGGTATTCCCACGGCTCGCGCACATCCACAAAAAACAATTTCTCGCCCCTGTCGAGCTGCTGTTTCACTTCGGCGGGCGTGATCTCCAGATTCGCGAACAAGTCTTCAGGCATTTTCCTCTGCTTCCCTTCTCAACCGTACTTCAATTTGTAACGGCGCGATTTGGCTCACTTTCCCTGCCAGACGGGAGCACGTCTTTCGAGGAATGCACGAATGCCTTCCTGTGCATCCTCCGTATGGACCAGGTCCCGCAAGTAAAGCTCCTCGACAATTTCCAAGCTCCGCTCAAAATCGAATCCGCCCGTTTTCCACAATGTGCGTCGCGCCATTCCCAAGACCGCGGGACTGAGCGCGCCAAGCTCTTCGAGCAACGCCGCAACAGTGCTCTCCAGCTCACTATCCGCGACTACTCGCGAAATAAGTCCAAAGCGTTGCGCTTCGCGCGCGGAAATCGTTCGGCCGCTCAATATCAGGCTCATGGCCGCGCGCATCCCGATCAGCCTCGGAAACGTAATCATTGCCATGGGCGGAAAGCAGCCGAGCTTAATTTCGGGCTGGCCGAATTTCGCCGATTCTGTGGCGACGACGAAATCGCAGAACGTTGCCAGTTCGCAGCCACCTCCCAAGCAGTACCCATGCACCGCAGCAATGGTGATAAACCGGCTGTTCCATATTTCGCGGAAGATTCCGTGAAATGCGTGGAGCATATCCGTGACGCGCTCTGGCGTATGGTCCGCCACTTCCGCGCCCGCCGAAAAACCCCTTTCCCCCGCGCCCTGAAAAACCAGAAAATCCATTTCCGGGCCCAGTTCCTCAATCACTGCGTTGATCTCGCGCATCATCGCAATGTTCATCACGTTCAGCGGCGGACGCTCCAGCACGATCCGCGCAATGCGGCCTTCGGTGCGTACGCGAACGCTTTCCAGGGCTAGCATGTCAATTGTTTCAAATGCGCGAGACTACTCCCCACATTACTCCATCGATCCCTTGGGGGCGATCCACTTCGGCTCCGTGCTCTGAATATCGCTGATCAGTTTCAAATCCTCTTCCTGCGGGAACACTTCTTTCATGTGCTCCGCATATTTCTCAGGTGAGAGCAATTCACCCGAGACGCTGTACGTTTGATTCGCAAATTCACCGATATGGCGATTGAACTTTGGATTCGGAACGTAAAGCGGGGTCCTGCCCGCGGGAACGTGCTTGTTGATTTGCTCGATCAACTTCAAACACTCCGCATAATAGAGATTGCGATTATGCTCGTTCATGTGGCCCAGATCGGCGGCCTGCTGATTTTGCGCTTCGTCGTAACGCCCCTTGAGGCCCCAAACGTAAAACCAGTGCGCCGAACTCGACTGGTCGACACCGAAAAGATCGTTGCTGACGGGAATCCATTTGTTGATGTATTTCTGCACCACCGGCAAAGGAACCACGCCGGCCTTCACGATGCGCTTAATGCCATCGTGGCCCGTGCCCAGGTGAAAAGATTCCTCGCGCAGCATGGGAATCATGGATTGCGCGAGCGGCGCGAAGCCGGAATAGCTCAGCATCGTGAGTTGGAATTTCCCGTCGCGATCCACGAAATCCGTGTAGGTGAAAAAGTCGAGCCAGTTACGCACGTCCTGGTTAAACGCGCCCAGCAGACGCTTCTGCTCGAACGCGCGCCGCTCCAGCATTTTTTGCGCTTCCACTCGCCCGCCATAGCCGAAGTGGGAAATCAGCAGCGTGCACATTTGCCAGCCGTGCCGCATTTCCTCGGTTACCACTCGGCACAGCGATTTGCGGTCGTGCTCGCTCGGGCATGCCTCAAAAAGATGGCGTTGTTGCTCAACCGACGCGAACTCCGTGTCGCCCTGATAAATAATCAGGTTCATCAGGCCATCGCGTATCCGCTGGTCGGGAATGTCCAGGACTTTCTGCCACTTTGAGCGACCCTTGAACGCGCCGAATTCGATTTCGTTAGAGCGGATCGGCCCGAATTTCGCCTCGAATTTATAATTCTCGATTTCGGCGTAGTTCACGCCAATTTCTTTGCGCCACGAGCCGAATAAGTCCACCCAGTCGTCAAAAGTTGCGATCCTTGTTGCAGGCATTGCTCCATCTCCTTCCCCGGAATGTCCCGTTACAAGTGCCTATTGAATTCACAACGATCCGTCTTTCAGTTTCCCCGAAACCGCGGTTCGCGCTTCGCGAAAAATGCATCCAGCCCTTCCGCGCAGTCGGCCGAAAGGAAACATTCGACCTGCCGCTCGATTTCCGCATCCAGCGCGCGCTCCAATTCCTTGCATTCAGCCGCGAATAAAACCTTCTTGATCGCTCGGATCGCCATCGGAGGACCCGCAGCCAACCGCACGGCGAACTTTTTTGCTTCCTCCGCGAACTTTGCTTCTGGCACCACGCGATTTACAATTCCGAGCCGCTCCGCTTCAGTCGCGGAAATCATTTCCGCCGTGTAAAACAACTCCGCAGCCTTCGCCGCGCCAACAATCTTCGGCAGAAAATACGTCCCGCCGAAATCCGGGAACAGGCCCACTCGCGCGAATGTCTCGCCAAAAGTCGCGTGGTCGGAAGCGATGCGAAGGTCACACGCGAGCGCTAGATTCATCCCGGCGCCCGCCGCCGGCCCATTCACCGCGGCAATCACCGGTTGCGGCATGCTGCAAATGGCCATCGCGATTTCTTTGCCCGCGCGGAGCAAGCCTTCCAGCTCATGGCCGGCATTGCGCCAGCGCGCGTCGCGAAGCACGGCCAGATCTCCTCCGGCGCAGAAACCGCGGCCCGCACCTGTCAAAATAATTACGTGCGTCGAACTGTCAGCAGCGGCGCGATGGAGTCCATCAACGAGCGCGCGGCCGAGCTCGACATTCAGCGCATTCAGGCGTTCAGGCCGGTTCAGACGGAGGGTCAACACGGCACTGTCGCGCTCCTCGAGAACCAGCGATTCTACCGCCGATTTTTGCGCCGCACTCGGCATCGCAGACTGCCTCAATTGCCCATCCGTTTCAGAACCGCAGCCAGCTTCCTGAAATAGCGCATCTTCACGCCTCGCCCCTTCGCATTCAACGCGCTGGTGGAAGGCAGCACGAAAACGTCCGCGCCGTAAAGCTTCTCCTTCTGCAATCCAAGCATGCAAGGGCGCCCTGCAAATTTCTCGTAGACCATCTTGCCGTTGAACGCCACCAGACGCGGGCGGAACTCCTCGAGCTTTTGCGCCAACAAAACGCGGCCTTCCGCAAATTCCTCGCGTTCGATGTCGTCGACGCCTTTGGACGGTCGCTTGACCAGATCCGTAAGCCCGATGCCAAATTCCACCACGCGGCGGTCATCCGCATAGGCGATCGGCTCGGGAATCACACCCGATTCATAAAGCAGCGGCCAAAATTCGTTGCCGCGGCCCGCGTAGTAATGGCCGACACGTGCCGAGCGTTCGCCGGGATTGCAGCCCACGACAATCAGCTTCATCCCTCGCCGGAGATAATCAGGCAGCGTGCGCATCGCTTCGAGCCAGCTCCATCGTCACATTTAATCTTTCAGATTCACCCAAACGCTCTTCACCTGCGTGTAGCTTTCGAGCGCATGCATGCTCAATTCGCGTCCATAACCGCTCATCTTGTACCCGCCGAACGCCGCGGCAGGATCGTAATTATTGTACGTGTTGATCCACACCGTTCCGGCTTGCAGTCGGTGCGCGACGCGATGCGCCTTGGCAATGTCCCGCGTCCAAACAGCAGCTGCCAATCCGTAGGGATTCTTGTTCGCTTCACGAATCGCTTCTTCGACGTCGTCAAACGCGATTGTCGCAAGCACAGGACCGAAGATCTCCTCGCGCGCAATGGTCATATCGTTCTTCACTTCGTCGAAGACGGTCGGCTGGACGAAATAGCCTTTGCCATTCCCGAATTGTGCGCGCGCTCCTCCCGCTACGAGTTTCGCTCCCTCGGCTTTTCCTTTTTCGATATAGTCGAGAACTTTATTCATCTGCGGCTCGCTGACCAGTGCCCCAAATTTTGTCTTGGGGTCGAGCGGATCGCCCGGTTGGACTTTCTTTGTGCGGTCGACCAGTTTCTGCATAAAGTCGTCGTGAATCTTGCGCTCCACGAAAAGCCGCGAGCCTGCAGCGCAGACTTCGCCCTTGCCATAGAAGATGCCGATTGTCGCGCCGCGCACCGCGCCATCCAAATCCGCATCGGCCAGAACAATATTCGGAGATTTTCCTCCAAGCTCCAGAGTGACGTGCTTCAGGCTATCCGCGGAAACGCGGGCAATCTCCTGCCCTGTCATAGTCGAGCCGGTGAATGCAATTTTCGACACGCCCGCGTGACGCACAAGCGCGCGCCCGAGTTCATCGGAAGCGCCGGTGACGATGTTCAAAGCGCCGTCCGGCAAGCCAGCCTCCTGGCAAATCTCGCCGAGCCGCAGTGCCGTAAGCGACGTCCATGGCGCGGGCTTCAGCACAACGGTGTTGCCGGCAGCCAGCGCGGGCGCCACCTTCCACGACGCAAGAAGCAGCGGAAAATTCCACGGAACGATCGCCGCAACCACGCCGATGGGTTCACGCAGCGTGTAATGCAGAAAGGGCCCGCGGACGGGAACCGTTTCACCGTGAATTTTTGTAGCCCAACCAGCGTAGTAGCGGAAAACCTCCGCCACCATCGGCATATCCACCTGGCACGATTCAAAGATGGGCTTGCCGTTGTCGAGCGTTTCAAGGGTTCCAAGCTCTTCGTTGTGTTTGTCAACAAGATCGCCAATTTTCCAGAGTATGCGGCCGCGATCCGAAGCGCTCATCTCCGCCCACGGGCCTGACTCGAACGCGCGCCGCGCGGCCTCGACTGCGAGATCAGCATCGCGGGCGTCCCCATCGGCAATCTGCGTCAGCGTTTCGCCTGTGGCAGGATTAACCGTCGAATACGTTTTGCCTGACGCTGCATCCAGCCATGTGCCGCCAATAAACAGCTTCCCGGGCTTCACCTCAATTTTGGCCGCGGTCGCCATGCTCCCCTACTTTCCCTTGAATTCCGGTTGGCGCTTGTCCACGTATGCTTTCAGCCCTTCCTTCGCGTCATCGCTTGTGAAGAGCAGTTGCTGCAACTCGCGCTCGATACCCAAGGCCTCCCCGAAGCCAACTTCCAATCCGGTGACGACGGCGCGTTTGATTCGGCCAACTGCACGCGACGCCTTATTCGGGGGGCAGAATTGCCGCGCATAAGCCATCACTTCGTCCCAAAACGATTCACGTTCGTAAATGTACTGAATCAAGCCCATCTCGGCGGCTTCTTCGAAGCTGAACGTGCGTCCTGTCGCCATTAATTCAATCGCTCTCGACTTGCCCACCGCGCGAGCAAGACGCTGCGTGCCGCCGGTGCCGGGAAGAACGCCCAAATTCACTTCGGGCAGCCCAATCTTGCCGCCCTCTTTTTTTGCCAATCGAATATCACAAGCCAGCGCAATTTCAAGACCGCCGCCCACCGTGTGCCCGTTGAGCGCGGCAATCACCAATTTCGGAGTCTGCTCCAGCCTTGAGAGCGTCTCGTTCGCATGCAGGCAGAAATAATATTTGAACTGCGGATCGACTTTGGCGAGCATGGGGATGCTCGCTCCCGCCGAGAAGAATTTTTCGCCCGCGCCGCGAAGCAAAAGAACGTGTACGTTGTCGTCCATGCGCGCCTGCAAAATCGATTCATCGAGCTGGCGCATCATCTCGTATGTGTACGTATTCGCCGGCGCATCATCCATCTCGATTATGGCGATGCCATCTTCAACGCGATAATTCACCAACTGTTTCTGATCCACCGCTTGCGTCGTTGCCATTGAAAAACTCCTCTCTCTTGTGAATATCGACTTCGTCTAGCCCGTGGCACGCGCTGCCACTTTCAAGGTGCCACGCGCAGCGCTCGATAGTTTCTGGGAGGCTGCCCGGTGGCCGTTCATCACGCCGTGCAGGAACATTTGCGACATCACATCCGAAAGGGCCTCGGCTTGAGGATCCACCTGCGGACGATGCCACGTGTGAATCCAGTTCATCATACCGAACAACGACAAAACAGCGATGCGAGGATTTAGCTGCCGTGCCTGCCCCGCCCGCCGCAATTCCTCGAAAATCTCGAGTGCCGTGCCGTAATAGCGGCGTTTGATCTCCGCGACTTCCTTGCGATACTCCCCTGCAAGCACATCGTCCTCGCGGGCAAGCACCTTCATCTCCATGGGATGGCGCAGAAAGTATTCCAGATGATTGTGGACCAAAATGCGAAGGCGAGCAGCCGGATCGGACACACCTTCCAATTTGCGGCGAAGCTGCGACAGAATCGTCCTAAACGTATAGATTTGAATCAGATAGAGGAGCTTCTGTTTGCTCTCGACATAGTAGTACAAGCCCGAGAGCGAAACCCCGCTCGCGCGGCTGATGTCGCGAATCGAGGCACCTTCGTAGCCCTTCTCGGCGAAAACGCGGGCAGAATGCCGGAGAATCATCTCCAACTTCCGGGAAGCGATTCGCGAGTCTGGTGTCGCCGCACGAGGCATCAGTTGGCAATCCTGAGTCGAACGTTCGTTCGAATCACAAGCATAGTTCCGTGCGCGGCAGGAGTCAAGCGGCACCACGATAGCGAATTCGAGCGTAAAGAAAATTCATCACGCGCTAGAATCTTGCATCTTCAAGTCGCCTGTCGCGTCAGATAACACTGCGCGCTGGCGCGAGAACATGGCGGCCATTTGTGTTACGCTTTATGACTATTCCCTGATACCGGAGCGGTCCATAAATATGGAACCAGCACACGCCAAGCTAGCGGGCTCACAAGCCGATTCTGTCGATAATGAAGCGTCCTTAGTCGCGTCGGCGAAAGCGGGAGACGTCGCTGCATTCGAGGCGCTGGTCAACCGTTACGAACGGAAAATCTTTCGCCTAACCCAGCACATCACGCAGAACACGGAAGACGCGCAGGACGCTTCACAGGAAGCGTTCCTGAAGGCATTTGAGCACCTCGGGGAATTCCAGGGCAATTCGCGGTTTTACACTTGGCTGGTGCGCATCGCCGTAAATCAGGCGCTGATGAAGCTGCGCAAACGGCACCCGAGAGATATTTCCCTCGATCAGGACATCGAAACCGAAGACAACTTCATGCCCCGCGAAATCGAGGACTGGGGTCCTTCGCCCGAGCAACGTTACGCCCAGGACGAGCTCGCTGAAATACTCTCCCAAGTGATCGGTGAACTGGAACCATCTTTCAGGACCGTCTTCCAACTGCGCGACATCGAGGAACTTTCCACGGAAGAAACCGCCGAAGCCCTTGGGCTGTCGGTTCCGGCCGTGAAATCTCGGCTGCTGCGCGCGCGCCTGAAGCTGCGAGAGAAACTGAATCGGTATTTTCGAAGGGGTATAGCGCAATGAATTGTAGAAACGTGGTGAGGGAGCTTTCGAATTATCTCGACGGAGAACTGGACCTAAGTCTGCAGCAATCCATCGAAATTCACTTGGAGCATTGCGAAGATTGCCACTTGCTGGTGGACACGACGAAAAAAACAATTCAAATTTTCTGCAAGTCGGAACCTTTGCCGCTTTCGGATGACGTCCGCGGCCGTCTGCATGACGCCCTGGTCAAGCGCCTGCACAAACCCCGCAGCTAGCTGCCGTGCGCTATCAACTCGCAGAGTCCGCCTCCCACAATTCCACTTTACTCCCAATTCCGCGCTGCAGCGCCAGTTCGTAGACTCGTCCAGCAGTCACAATGTCTTCAATCGCAATTCCGTTGGACTTGAAAAGCGTTATCTGTTCTGGCGATGTGCGCCCTTCCACGCGTTCCGAAATCAAATCGCTAAGTTCCTTCACGTCGTTCCATCGCGAGTAATCTCCCTCGAATGCCTGGATCAAATCCCCCGCCTCCAGTTTCGATTGCTCGCGCGAATCGGCAAAAATCACATCGGCGCGGTTTACCGCATCAGCGTCAAGTTCCGCCTTCTCCGGGAAATTCGCTCCAATCGCATTGATGTGCGTCCCCGCTCGCAGCCAGCGGCCTTCGACCACTGGCTTTGACGCCGTACTCGAAGTGATCGCTATATCCGCGTCATGCAAGACTTCCTCTGCCGAAGCGGCGACCTCGACCGGCACGCTCAATTTTTCGCTCATCTCGCGCGCAAAACGCTGGCGGCGCTCCGGATCGCGCCCAAAAACGCGAACGCGCTCGATTTTCCGAACAGCTGCCACGGCCTCAATTTGCGTCCCCGCCTGAAGGCCTGTGCCGATGATTCCGACCCTCCGCGCATCACGGCGCGCCAGCAATTTTGTTGCGACGCCGCTCGCCGCCCCAGTGCGCATCTGGCCCAGGTAGCTCGCTTCGATCAGCGCCAACAGCTCGCCAGTCTTGGCCTGGAACAGAGGAACCAGAAACCGCAAGCCTTCCCGGGAGCTTGTGTAAATTTTCATGCCGATGTATCCGCCGGTCCCGTCGGCGGCAGCCATATAGTGGAGATACGAATTGCCCGGCAGATGCAGCCGCTGGCGGGAGTGAAACTGCGCGCTGCCATCCGCTAGCCGCCTAAACGCATCCTCGACAGCCTCGATCGCCAGAGGCATCGTTAGCAACGAACGAACATCAGATTCAGACAGAAGTAATGCCATGAATGACTTCTTTCGTGCTCTCCGCTCTTCAAAATCGAACAACCGACCGTCTCAGTTCGCGTTGATTCGGAATCGCAGCACATGCGCATCAGCTCGATCGAGCACCAGCAATTCACCTTTTGGCGTAAATGCAACGTCGGTCGGCGTTGCATTTTGTCCCCATTCCGGGTGCTCGGAGAAGTCCACAGTCAGCTTCGGCGCCCCGTCCGATGACCAGATTTCCAGCAAGCGCTTCGCTTCATCGGTGGCAACCACAAAGTCCCGCGATACGGCCAAGCCATAGGCCTTTGGAACGTCGCGCTTCGGCGTCAGATTGCTGAAAGGAAAATCCCAAGAGGAAACGTAGGCGCCATCGAACGAAAGCTTCTCGATGAGCTGATTGTCCGCATCGGCGACGTACAAATTTCCCTTGCCGCCAACCCGGATGCGACAGGGCGTCCAATGCCGCACAGGCAAGCCTGCTGGTTGTCCCCACACTTGCAGGATGCGGCCGCGCGCGTTCATTCTCGCGATATGCGCCGTTTCAAAATCAGCGATGTAAATATCGTCGTCGTCAGGATCTATGGCGACGCTCGCAGGATGATTCCGTGAGCTTCTATAACGGAACGAGAGAGTGCGGAATGGCTCGCCTTCCGGGGAGAAAATCTGAATCTGCGCTCTTCGAACATCCACAGTAAAAATCGCCTGCCCGGAATCAATGGCGATGTCCCAGTTGTTCTCATTTGCCGCCACATCAAATGCCAGTAACGGATGCCCCATGGAGTCGAATTTCTCGATTTGCGTTGGATTGCCGTCGTCCGCAATGTAGACATTGCCGACCCGATCCGAATTGAACGATTGCGGATCCTGCAATTGCCCCGGCGCCGTGCCTGCATTACCCCATTCACCGAGATATTGGAGCGGGGGAGGAGGAACACTCTGCGCCGCGTGCTGCGGAGCGGAGCACGATGCAATCGCGATTGCGCAAAAAACGCCAAGCCCCGCTCGGATTGCGCTCCTCCCTCGGTGCCGGACCAGTCTCGTCCCCTTCATTCTTTGGCCTTTCCGGAACGCTTTCTTCCTTTTCTCATCTCCCCCGCGCCGGAATTAATTCGATGCACGGTGGTAAGCGTCATTTCGTACTGGCGATTTTCTCGCCCTTTCAGACCGACGTTGCTGAAGTTAAACTGCGCCTTGCCGCCCGGTGTCGGTGCAGGCGTGACCTGCACCGGCAAACTGCCGCAAAGTCCGCGTTCGATGAAACCTGTTTCGTACCGATGCCTTTTCGGACTCCAGGTGAAAACGCGAATAAGAGTGAAATCGCATGGCCTTCCTTCTCCATCGCGCGTCCCCACAACCAAATACTCCGGCTTAACAACGCCTGTCGAGTCCAGCGCGCGATTGATTTCGAACCATGCGACGATGTTGATGTGTTCAGAGCTTTGATATTCGGGAAGCGGTTCAGGTAGATCCAAATTAATGAGCCGACCGAGCACCCAGCCGGACACCTGGGCCGCGTCTTTCACATTTGCGCGCACCAACCACCAATCCTCCAGGTTTGACGAATCAGACGAGGGGCCGGGGCGCGATTGTTGTCCCACATTCGCGGTTGCTTCCCGCGCGAACATTTCTACGGCCGTGCCACCGGGCGCGGACGATATCACTTCCCACTGACGCCCGGGCCGAATGTGAACGTTGCTGCGAGCGCGCGTACGGCCTCGCGCCTGCACGGGCATGGCTTCTGTTTCCTTATTGAGCTGCTCGGCGCCGTGCCACAGCGCCGAGCTCATCAGCGAGTCCGACGAAACCCAACCACGTACGCCCGTTTTCGTCTGGACCAGTGCGTGATCCCCATCACGCTGAAAAATCTGAACTGGCTCGCCGTATGAGAGATTGGCCACCGCTGTACGAACTTCCGCCGTGCTGTTCCAAATACTTGCGCCTTGTAAGCCCACATATGCCAGTTCCACCGGAGGCTTACGGTGCAGGCGCACCTCGCGTACCGCAACCGCCGCTATGATTCCGAGCACGAGAACGATCAAGAAAGCGCGGCGCATCAGCGAGCATCTCCCCGCCAAACGCCTCCGAGATCCGCGCTGCTCGCTGGGTGAACCGTCGATCTCATTTCGATTGCGTCGTCCACCTGGGTTTGAAGTTTGCAAGAATGCGATTGGCCGAAAGCAATTCAGTCAAACAACGAATCCGCGCATCACGCTTGCGCGACGATTCTACCTCATCCGTTATTGTGTCGAATCAATGGCGTGACGCCATGTGTTCAGTCGTGCCACGGTTCTGCTAGAATGTCGGACTCTGGCACGGTCGCGGAGAACTTCAGCAAGGAGTGAAACGATGCATCACTTCGAGAAACTCAAACCGCTGGCTTTGCTGCTCCTCCGGCTCGGCCTCGGGATCATTTTTGTCTACCATGGATTCCCGAAGCTGTTCACGCACACGCACCAAGCCCTGCAAGAGTTTCCTCGCATGGGATTTCCGTCTTATTTCGTGTACATCGCGGGCATCGTGGAGTTTTTCGGCGGGTGCCTGCTGATTCTAGGATTATTCACGCGAATCGCCGCGCTATTGATCGCGGGCGAGATGGCAACCGCCATCCTGAAGGTGCACCTGCCGCAGGGCGGTGCAATGGCTGTCGGCAATTACCAGTTCCCGTTGGCGTTGGCGGTAGCCGCATTCGCACTGGTCGCCGTGGGAGCCGGAGCGATATCGCTCGACCGCGCTATCTTCAAGAATAACGCCTAGTCTGTCCGAAAAGCCCAATCAAGCGGATGCGTGGGGAGCTTCGGGCGCCTGTGGAACTGGTTGCACGGGAATCGGCAACGATCCCTCCGGCGTAATCAACCAGGCGACCACGTACACAACCATGCCGGGAACCAATCCCGTGAAGAACGTCACCAATACCCAGAGCAATCGCACGATCGTCGAATCCATTGCGAAATATTCCGCTAGGCCGCCGCAAACGCCCGCGAGCTTACTATCGGTGGCGGACCGACGCAGGCGACGCGGCGGCGCAGTGGACACGGTTGCGTGCGCCTGACGCGCACCGCAGAAATAGCAGTAGTTGGAATAGTTGGTGATGTCCCTTTGACACTGTGGGCAATTCATGATGACCTCCCATTTCCGCCTTATCGGCGGGCGTCTACCGCGCTCCTAACTACAGTTACGATCAACAAACCTGAAAGGTTGCATGCCTCTCGCCGAAAATTCAGAACGCCACCAAATCCCGGACCACGCGTGTAATGTCTTCCGTCTGCGGCAGGATTTCATCTTCGAGTTTCGGCTGATAAGCGCAGAATGTATCCGTCGCAGCCACCCGCCGCACCGGCGCATCGAGTTCTTCGAAAAGTTCGTCGGCGATACGCGCCGCGATTTCCGCGCCGTAACCCCATGAGAGCGAATCTTCATACGCGACAATCACGCGGTTGGTTTTTCGCACGGACGTGGCGATCGATTCCCAGTCATACGGGCTAAGCGTTCGCAGATCCAGAATTTCCACTTCGCTTCCCTGCCGGGCCAATTCCGCCGCCGCCACTTCAGCCCGGTGAACCACCGCCCCATAAGTAATGATGCTCACGTCTCTACCTTCGCGAACCAACCGCGCCTTGCCGAACGGAATTGTATAATCTGAACCCGGATACGCGGATCGATTGTACGGTTGTCGATAAAGGTGTTTGTGCTCGAGGAACAGCACGGGATCATCGCAGCGAATCGAAGTGCGCAGCAATCCGCACAGATCGAGCGCCGTCGAAGGCATCACGACGCGCAAGCCCGGTATGTGCGTGAAAATTACTTCCCCACACTGGCTGTGGTAAATCGCGCCGCCAGTCAAATAACCGCCAATCGCCACACGGATCACGGCGGGACATTTGAACGTGTTCGCCGACCGCCAGCGCATCGTCGCAAACTCATTGCGCAATTGCATCATGGCCGGCCAGATATAATCGAAAAATTGAATTTCCGGGACCGGCTTCATTCCGCGCGTGGCCATGCCGATTGCGCGACCGACAATGTTGGCTTCCGCCAGCGGCGAGTTGAACGCCCGGTCTCCGCCGTAGCGACGCTGCAAACCAGAGGTTGCTTTGAACACGCCGCCTTTGCCCTTGAGCTTCTCTAGGTTTTCTTCGCGGCTGCAATCGGCGACGTCTTCGCCAAACACAACAATGCGCTCGTCGCGTCCCATCTCGTCCATTAGTGTCGCGGAAACCATTTCGACCATCGTCAGCGGAGCGCCCGATAATTGCGGCTCTTTCGCGAAATCGGCAGCCGTCGGATCAACATCCGCGGAATAAACAAATTCATAAACCGAATCCGCAGAGGGAATCGCCGCGACGAGAGCCTTGTCAACGGCTTGGAGAATCTCTTTTTCAACGCCGGCTTCCAAAGCTTCCAATTCTCTCTCGTCTAGAATTCCCTCCCGTACCAGGAATAATCCAAACTTGGGAATTGGATCGCGGTGCGCTTCGTTTTCGCGCTCGTCGGCGGATTTGTAAAGTTTTTCGTCGTCAGAAAGCGAATGCGAATACGGCCGCGTCACGTGCGCGTGCAGCAACGCCGGGCCGCGGCGCTCGCGGCAATGCGCGACGGCGCGCAGACATGCCGCATAACTTTCGAGCGGATCCGTTCCGTCGTAATCCTCGATGTGCAGGTTCGGATGATTCGCCACCAGGCGTGCCACGTCGCCTCCGGGCGTCTGTACCTCTGAAGGAACCGAAATCGCGTAGCCATTATTCTCGACGAAAAACACGACCGGTAACTTACTGTTCGACGCCGTGTTCAGCGCCTCCCAGAATTCGCCTTCGCTCGTCGCGCCTTCTCCTCCCGAAACGCAAACTACTTCATTATGCTGGTGCCTTACGGCTTCGCCGAGCGGCGCTGCCTTGGCCTGCGCCAGTGCTTTCGGAAACCGCTCGTAGTACAACGAAGCTTCCGCCGCGCCCACTGCTTGCAGCCATTGCGTTCCCGTTGGCGATGACTTGGAAACAATGTTGTAGTCCTGATGGCCCCAGTGCGAAGGCATCTGGCGTCCACCCGAGGCAGGATCGTCCTTCGCGCCCACGCCTTCCAGAAGCATTTCGTACGGAGTAACGCCGAGCATCAGGCACAGCGCGCGGTCACGATAGTAGAGATAAAACCAATCGTAGGCGGATTTAAACACGAGCCCAGCGGCGGCGGTCGCAGCTTCGTGGCCCGCGCTGCTGATTTGGAAATAGATCTTGTTCTGGCGCTTGAGTTGAATCTCGCGATCGTCCAATCGCCGCGATAAAAACATCACGCGGTACAGCCGAATCAATGCTTCGCGGTCGAGGCCGTGATATTTTGCCGCGTCAAATTTGGCGGTCTTAGTTTTGGTCTGCAGAGCCATGGGCTGTTTTTCGCCTCGTAGGACTTCAATCGGCTTGGCCATTATAGCGGAAGGGTTTACGCCATCCAAATCCCGAACTCCGCGCAGATCGGAACTGCCATCAAGTCCCAATTCCTGGCTCAGCTCAGGGAATCGAAAAGCTCGGACGTCTTCTCGAAGGCCGGGTCATTGTGACGAATCACTTCACCCTTGACGGATTTGAACGCGTCGTCGCCGGGGATGCGTTCGATCCAGCTTTGCGCGAGATGCTTTTCATGGTTTGAGAAATCAAGCCGCACCAATAAACGCACTGGTTCGGATTCTTCGGACTCTTTCTTCTTGCCTTTGTGTTTCGTCTCGTCCTTCGCTTCGGAATCCTCTTTCTTCTCCGGCGATTTTCTCTCGAACTTAAATTGAAGCTTGTTGCCGAGACGGAAGCCCTGCTTCCAACCCTCAATGCGATGGCGCGCCTGCTGTGCGGCTTCTTCGTCCGTACCGAAATCAAAAATCAGAAAGGTGTGTGCCATGCCCATATTCTATCGCGACGGATAGTCCCAGACCACATCCAAACGGCCACATTCCACCGCTTTGCACTTTGGCGTTCGCGCCTATTTCCCGGTGCGATACAGGATTACGCGAACCTTTTCCAGTGTAATCAATCCTCCACCAACCATCTCATCCAGCCGAGGCAAGATCTGTTCGATTCGTTCGTTATATTCCACCACTTCGATCACGATCGGAAGATCCTGTGACAGCCGCAGAATCTTGTCTGTGTGATAAATGCTCGAAGAACCGTAGCCGCCCACGCCTCGCAGAACCGTCACGCCGGAGAATTTCTCCGTGCGCAGCATCTCGACAATCGCCTGATAGAGCGGCCTGCTGTGCCAGTGGTCCGATTCTCCAATGTGTATCCGCATCAACGTCCGCTCGCCTTCGAATCGCTCGTGCGTCATCGGCCCCTCCTCAGATGGCATCGCCGAGGCGAATGCCTGCCAACATCACGATCAAGCCCAGCAGCACGCTCGCCGCCACGTATGCCGTTCCCTTCATCCATTCTCCGTCTTCTAACATCCGAATTGTTTCCCAACTGAATGTCGAAAACGTGGTGAACGCGCCGAAGAATCCGACGGTCAAACCGATGCGCCAATCCGGCGAAATCGAAACATGATTTAACGCGAATTTACCGACCAGTCCGAGAAAAAAACATCCTAGAAGATTTACGCTGAGCGTTCCGTACGGGAAGCTCGAGCCTGAGCGGTGCTGCACCGCACCTTCGAGACCGTACCGCGCCAACGTTCCCGCCACACCAAATACCGCGAGTAATAATATACGCACCTTCGCTCCGTTTTCTGCGCCACGAGCCCGAAACGAAAAAAACTCCTGGAGGCCTCGCGGCAGCCAGGAGTCATCAGCTCTTTCGAGCGGTTCAGGCGAACTCCATCGCCTTCGTTAAATTGTCGCCTCCATTGTACTCCCTCTTCCCCGTCGCGCGGGCGCCAATGCTCGGTGACGCCGCTTTGCCTCCGCCTTCTAAAGGCGGACCGCCGTGGTGTCCGAAAATGGACATATCAATAAAAAAATGACGAAAATACTCGATTAGAGATGACCTCGATCGTGTGTTTTCAATGAATTGCATGATGTTCTAATTCCCCATATTTACTCGATTAGAATTCAGGAAGCGCATGAAAAGTGAAAAGCCGTGTCGCCGTGGTGCTTCTCCGGCTGGGACCGCTCCTTGCCCGTCGTACCTCACTCGTGTCGCCGCTCGCGTCATCGATTTTTCGCTCTAACGACGCTAGCACGATGCGAGTCGCAGCGATAGATGTGACGGCTGTGGAAGGGGAGGGTGCAGTAGCGAGTGACTAGAGGAGACGAATACTTTGCGCGCTTCCTTCCTGGCTGGCACAGTGGCTCACTTCTTGCCTGGGTGCTTTGGAGTGGGCTTGTTTAGCGGCGTGGCCGGGGGGCGTTCCAAGGAGTATTTGTCGCCCTGCAAGAAGATCATTGATTCCGTGTTCGGATCTGAGTAAATGGTCCCTCCGACGTAGCCGGACGGCGTGAGAGCAACATGGCCGAGGCGCGCCAACTGTACGATCTGGCCAACCCTTACCAGTTGATCTTGGATTGATTTTAAACCGTCAGCCTGTCCGCGAACGGAGTTTAGTATCTCCGACACCATGTCTTCGGTCGTCCGCTTGGGCGCGGTTGGCTCGCTCCCTTTTGGCATTTCATTGAGCGCCGCTTCTAGGTCCGGCCAATACTTGTCGAACGCGATATTGAGGCGTGGTTCGGACAAAGGTTCATCACTCAGTGCAGCATTTATGGACGCTACCATTCGGTGCGTGCCCGGCTTGTCAGAATTCGTACCTTGAAACATGGCTAGCGGGCCTTTGATATCCTCGGGGCGGAGGCCGCCCAGCAGATAGGGGCACAGGCGCGTCTTGGTATCAATAGTTTTGGACAGGGCGCCGCACTCGTAGAGAATCCACGGTGCTGCCAAGTTCTCTGGAGTTAGGCAGACCACTGCTACCTTCATTCCTTGGAGGTTGTCACTTATATCGTTAAGCCCCCGGCTTCCCGCTTCGATGTCCGTGTCAGACATCCACGGTTTCGCAGCCTGTATTACTGAGGGGATCCAGTTGTGAAGAGCCTTAGCGGCGGCTTTGCTCCTGGAACCCGACCAACTAATGAAGACGTTATGCTTGTCACCCATTTCACCCCTCCCGCCATTATTCAGCGAAATAATTCACCCTTCTGTTGATGTGGAGTGTAATGCTGGGCGGACGGATTTCGCAAGATGGATGAGGTCTGATTGGAAGGTGTCAGCGAGGGGCTCGATAATAAATAAACGGAAGTCCCGCCTTTCGACGGGGCTTCCGTTTGTCATTTTGAATCGTCAGGGTCGCGGCTCGACACTGTCGCGCATCAACTCGTACAGGTCATGAAAGCCTTTCATCGACCCATAGGCGGCTGCACGATCAGCGTCCTTCTGCCAGAAATTCTCGTCAGTGATCTCCCGGCTGTCCTGGAGAAACTTAACAAAGTTCTCCTTTGTCCACGCCTGATGACCCTTGAACATCACGGGCAAAAAGTGAGCCAATAGCTTGTGCAGCGAAAAGAGACCTGGCGTCTTTTGGATGACGTGTTCGTCAGGGGCGGCGAACGCCTCCGGCACAACCTGTTTAAGGGCTTGCCAATAGGCTGCAACCACATCATAAAGAACCCCGGCTTCGGAATTCAGATCGGAGCACCGATCAAGGAACCCAAACTCTTTCAGCCAAGCATGTACCGGACCAAGACTGGTCATAAAGGAGGTCGCCCGAACGACCTTACCGCCTTTACTCTTCGGGCTCCCGGCCTCATCCGGCATGGAAATCAGATTGTGCCAGGGAGAAGTTGGGTCCTTATCGAGCCTCTCGACAACTCTTGTCACAACCACTTTCCAACGGTCCTTCTCCTGAATTGCAGAATCACCACGCTTGGCAGCGGTTGCAGTCAGAATCGAGTTGACCAAATCCGTCCGTACCGATTTGGCAGTACCGTTAATAATAGTGAACTGGTTCATTTCCACAATTCGGTCCGCCACCTCAATGATGACAAACGGCATTGGAAAACCCTCCAGTTCCTGCGTACCTTTTTCCTCGATAGCGTAGCGCAAGCCCGCAATACGATGCTGTCCATCAATCACTTGAAGCGGTTCAGTGATTACTAGCTTGTTGTTCTGGTATTTGAGTGGTGAGCGTGCCGCTAGCACTACCGCAGTGGGAAAGAGCCCGCCGCCCTGGCCCTCGCCGTGAACAATCGCCTTAATCAAGTGTGAGCCGATCTTAGTTATTCGAGAGTGTTCCGGCGGGCGCTGATAGCCTTGCTTCGGGTTGTCAAACGGGACTGAGGAATTGAAGTGGTCCACAGCTGTCACCGAGATAAGATCCTTTGCCTCCATTATCCCGGTGAAGATTCGAACCCCGTTCTGAGTTCCCAGCAGGGCTGGGCATGTAACTGCGATTGCTGCTTGTGCTGTTGCTGTCTCCATTTGCTTTCTCCTGTTAGTAAGCCAGCTCCCAAGGTTTTTGGCCGAGGCCGGTTTAATGGGAGCCAGCCGATTGTATGGTTCGAGACGAAACTACTCCCTCTGGCGTATCGTGTCAATAAAATTCTGATCAGAAGTTTTATGCTACAAACAGCTCCATATTTTCAACAACTTACGCGTGCCTGGCCGCGATTGTCTTAGATTGATAAATCTCATTCGCAAGAAGTGATCCAACAACGGGCCGATGATTATTTCTAATCGCCAATTTTTCGCGTTTTTGGAATTGTTGGACACTTTGCCGCCCGCGTCCTCGCCAATGCGCGTGAACTCTTCGGCCGCACTCTCAACGCTGAACTACCCGAGGAATTTCACCGAAGCGCGCGGGGGCAATTGGCTCGAATGGCAAAGAGGGATGTCGACTACGATTCGGGGTGGCGTTCTGGCTCTATTTCGAGGCCAGAGGCTGGCGTGCGAAGCGGTCGCGTCCTTGGGAGTTCGCCAGGGTGCCGCTCGGCTCCGCGGGCCAGCCGAGTTGGGCGTCAATGCGGTCAAATACGCTGCGGTCAACACCTTCGACGCTCAAGCATTGGTCCTGAAGGCATCGCAGGTAAGCGCTCCCGAAGCTCGCAAACTCCGGCCCCTCCGTGACAGGTTGTTTGACGGCATATTTCTTTTCGAGCGCTTCGCTGTAACCGCCGAAGAAAGATTCCGCGTCCTTTTCGTTGTCGAGAGCAAGCAGAACCACAAGTATCGTCTGCTTTGTCTCCTTGTTTTCAAACAGAGCGTAGCGGTCGCCATACCACATGGATGCAAAATGCTCCGCTCTGTTCGCATCGATGAACTGTTTCAAAACCTCGCCGAGCGCAAATTCGCCGACTACGTTTTCGTCGAGCTTGTTCCAGCCGTGCGGAATTGCCGATTTCAAATCGGGCAGCGAGATGGTGCCGGGCTTCACATCTTGAAGATAAAGAGTGGGGTGCAGAATCTGCTGCGTCGAGACCGGCGGATTTTTAAAGACTTTCTTAAAATCCGGCCAGCCGGAAGTGGCTTTCAAAACCTGCTGGGTGAACTCGGCGCCAGCCAGATAAGGAAAGAGCAGCTCGTCACGTATAAACGGCGGCGCCTTGGCGAGATTCGGGTCCTTGTCCATCTCGCTCGCCACCCCCGATTCGATGAACGGAGCGATATCAGGCACATCGCGAACGCTGGTATGCATGCCATCCAAGCTGTAATCCATCATGGCCGCCACCGCCGAACCCTCGACGACCGCATCCCGCGCCAGCGACGAATCGTCGTTCTCGCGCACGGCCTTTTGCCACTTATCGAGATGGAAATACTCATCGTCAAGGGCGTGCGTCAGCTCGTGAGCCATCACCGGCTTCTGCTCGACCGGATCGATCCAGTCTGCAATGAAAAATTCTTTTTTCTCAGGATCGTATAGGCCCGCGACTTGGTCGGTCAGAACGTCGAGCAGAAAAGAATCGAGCGGAAATCCCTTGGGGATCAAGCCGAAAGCCTCGAGCGTGCGCTGGTCCGCATAACGTTTCTGCGGCGATTCATCTTTTTTCTGCTGCTCGATGAGGTACTGGCGAATTTCGGCCTTCGTACGAATGCTTTTCTTTAACGACGATTTGACAGGCAGGTCCAGAATCTTGCTCATCACTTGGAGAACCTGGTCGGCCGCAACGAAGAATTCTTCATTGGTCTGGGAGTTTGGTTCAGAACTGTGACGAGCCGCGAGCGCAGAGGTCGCGACCGTCGTCCCAATAGCCACAGCAAACACACAAATCAACGCAATCGAGCTCTTGGTTCGCATATTTCCTCGCTCGGATAGGATGGCAAATGGACGGAAATAGTTTCCAGCGTCTTTCTTGAGCGCGGCAAACGAGCGATCGTCGCGCAAGCACGACGACGCCCGATGTTTCGCACACGGCAATGTTGTTCCGCACTTATACAGGGGTTGCCACAGACAAGTGGTCAAACGACCAACAAGAAGCAAGCGATCTTCAAGACTGACGCGAACGTGAGACGTAGCCTCCGCACTTGTATGCGCGACTGAACTGTGCGATAAAGCACTGTTCCGATTTCATAACAAGCCGTTAACTTTGCTATAATTTTAATTCAACCCACTGCCCAATCCCGGAGTTCCACCGCCATGTTTCCCGGAATCAGCCTTCGCCAGGTTCGCGAACGTCTCGGGCTAACGTACCGGGATGTGGAGCAGGCAAGCTACGAGCTGGCGCAGCGTCACGGTCGCCCTGAATTCATAGTCCACATCAGCCGCCTGGCGGATTTCGAGAATTCGGGCGTAGTCCCGAGTCTACACAAGCTATTTAGCCTCTGCAGTATTTATCACCTGGACTTGCAGGAAGCATGCAAATGGTATGACGTTCCGCTCGCCGACATTTTCGGCCCTGCCACTTCACAGGCTCCGCCTCGAACTCACATGGCTGCCCCACCGCGAGTCGTTCGTTTGCCGATTCATTTTGATCCGGCATTCGACCCTAGGCGGACGAGCTACCTTACGCGCATGGTGGAAAGTTGGGGACATTTCGAGGCAGCAATCCTGAAAAACGGCCACAACTATCATTACGGCTACGTTGGGCAAGACGACCACTGGATGGAGCCTATACTCCGCCCAGGTGCGCTGGTCCTAGTCGATCCGCAACGACAGAAGGTGGAAGCTGGTGGATGGCGCAACGAAGCGGAAAGGCCTATCTACCTGGTCGATATCCGAGGTGGTTACCGCTGTTGTTGGTGCCTGATGGAAAGGGGCAGGCTCGTCTTACAGCCGCATCCCCTCTCCACTAGTGTGCCGGAAGCCTATCGCTTCCCGGACGAGGCGGAAGTGGTCGGACAAGTGGTTGGCGTGTCTATGCGTTTGGTCACGGATTAGGGCGATCTTCGGCAATTAGATCCAGCAAGACGCCCATATTGGAGCAGAAGAGTTCGCGCAAATAAGATGGCACTCCAGACGGAATAAGCACTCGGTAAAATTCGTGCTCCTGCCAACGTCCAGCAATCTCGCCGGCGCGGCCGCCCAGGCCGTCCAAGCATTTCCGCAACTCCACTTCCTGGTGTTCCAGAGAAGTTTCCAAAATCCTCTCAAATAATTCCTGGTGGCACAGCCAAAGTGCCTGGTGAACTGCGGGCTCGGAATAGATCGTCTCTAGCCCTGCATGCCGGTACTGTCCCGTGCCCATGTCTCGGAGCGTCGCCACGTGCAACAAGCGACAAAGGTCTCCGGGAATCCCCGCAAGTGTAGTCGAAGCGAAGTCCTCGATTACGCGATGATTCTGGCGGAATTCATCTAGCGCTTCCATTTTCTAACCTGTTCTGTCGTCGGAACATTTCGATCCTGTCAACTCCTCGCGTGCTGCTTGCGTGACATATACGTCCGCAGGAGGTGTTCCACGATGAAACGGACAATCGCTTTGCTCTTTGTTTTTGCGTTGCTGTTGGTGATAGTAGCCCCGGCAGGTTTCAGCGTCAACACGCAGTCGGTAAAGACTGTTTTTCATTCGTCCGTCTGGGCCGATGGAGGCACGCCAGCTCCTCCGTTCCCAGACTTGGCGGTTTCAGCGGCTCGTTTGTGGGCCGATGGAGGCACGCCAGCTCCTCCGTTCCCGGACTTGGCGGTGCCTTCTGCGATTAGAGCTAATGCCTAATGCAGCGAAACGCCGGGGTGCCTTCCGGTAGACGTAACCGACATCGAAATGGTATAGTGCACCCTGGCGTATGGGTCTTTCGCTCTTTGAGTCCGTACATTGGGCGGCCACCGTCCTCATTGAGGTTGTGGTCTTAACTTTCGCTCTGCGCCGGAAGCTTTTCGATCGACTTCCGGTCTTCACAATCTACCTCTGTATTCTGGTTGCAAATGAGGCGATCGTTTCGCTGACTTACTCGTTCGCTGGAATCAGATCGCATACGTCCTTCTATGTCTATTGGACAATGCAAGCTGTCCAACTTTCGGTTCGTGCTGCCGTCGTCTATGAGATTTGCCGCGAGCTTCTTTCGCCTTACGCAGGGGTCTGGAGGCTCTCCCGCCCGTTCCTTATTCTGCTCGGATTGGCGCTTGCAGGAAGCACGGTCGTCACCGCTCGGCGGCGAATACATCCCATTTCCACAACTACTTTGATGGCGGCACGAGGTCTGGAGTTTACCGTGGTCGGTATCCTGATTCTTGGGCTGATTTTTTGCCGATATTACGGAGTCCGCATCGACCGATACTTGGCGTGGATCGCGCTGGGTCTCGGGTTTTATTCCGCTGTACAGGTTGCCAATAACACGTTCCTTGGCAACTGGCTTACGCAGGCGAATTTTATTATTTGGCAGGCTTTGCACGAAATTTCGTTCAACATTGCTACGATTTTCTGGCTCGTAGCTTTATGGAAGCCGCTTCCCGCGAGACAGCCAGCGCCAGTGCTACTGGCTCCCGGTGAGTATGGCCGTCTCGCGCCTCAAATGACTTTGCGGCTTCGCGAATTAAATACCCGGCTGCTGGAGATCTGGAAGTGACTCTTTTCGTGGCGACGCTGGTTTTACTCGCTATCCTTCTGGCTCTGCTTTGGCTTCTGTTTGACTCGCCAACGAATGAGACAGTTTTATCTCTCGACGCTCTGCAGATCGAAAAGATTCTTCCGGTACACTGCCGCCATTTTCCGCAAATCAGCCAGTTACTGAGCCAGGAAGACACTCAATTCATGCGTAAGCGGGCGCCGCATCACATCGAGGGTAAGTGGCGTGCCGAGCGCCGCAGGATCCTCAAACAATATTTGAGCGGGCTGCGGCAAGATTTTACCCGTCTTGAGCGGCTGGCGCGCCTAATCGCCGCACTCTCCCCGGAAATCCGGAGACGGCAAGAATGGGAGTGGTTGCGGCTCGCTCTTCAATTCCACTTTTCCTATCGGATGGTGGCGTTGAAACTCGCCCTTGGCAGCTTCTCTCCTGAAGGACTTGCCGGACTTACGCAGATGATTGCCGGGCTAACCAGCGAGCTGGAGAATCGCATGGCTTTGATCGCGGAACATTCTCCTTCGCGCATGCGCACGGATGTTGGCGGGTGATACGCGCGCACACTGAGTATTAGACCTATCGGCGCATTCTGAAGATCTCCGAATTCGCGCACATCGCTTGCGGAACGTAACTCGTACGCCCCTCCTGGAGACAATACTGTCCTATGCCTGTTACACGCAGCCTTATAATGAGCGGGCTAGGAGAATTCATTGTCTGGGGAAAAAATTCTTGTCTGTGACGATGAAGAAGCAATTCGAGAGGTCGTTTCGACCCTCCTCGAAGCCCAGGGGTACCGCTGCACGGTTGTGCCCGACGGTTTTCAGGCGATTCAAGAAATCAAGAGTGACTCGCATGATCTGGTCCTCAGCGACATCGTAATGCCAGAGATGGACGGTATGCGGCTGTTGCGGCAGGTCCGCTCACAAGATGAAGACATTCCGGTCATCATGGTCACCGCCATGCACGACATTTCTATAGCGCTGGAAGCAATTCGCGCGGGAGCTTACGATTACATCCTGAAACCCTTCGAGAAGGACCAGCTTTATCACAGCGTTTCGCGGGCTCTGGAGCATCGGCATCTTGTGCTCGAGAACCGTTCCTACCAGCAAAACCTCGAGCACCTTGTCGCGGAGCGTACCCAGCAGCTTTCTCTAACCTTGCGTGACCTTGAGCAATCGTATGACTACACCCTCGAAGCGCTCGGCGGAGCGCTTGACGCGAAAGACGCCGAAACAGAAGGGCATTGCCAGCGTGTGACCGCGATCACGATCCTCATTGCGAAAATCATGAAAGTCGAGCGCGACCACTTGCGACACATCGCCCGCGGCGCTTTTCTCCATGACATCGGAAAAATGGGCATTCCGGACCAAGTCCTACGAAAGCCTGGCCCGCTCACGGATGAAGAACGTCTGCTGATGCGGCGCCACTGCGATATCGGCTACACCGTGCTGAACAAGATTCCCTTTCTGAAAGACGCCGCCGAAATTGTCCTTGCGCACCAGGAATGCTACAACGGCAGTGGTTACCCGCGTGGTTTGAAAGGCGAGGAAATTCCCCTAGGAGCCAGAATATTTGCCGTGGCTGACACGCTTGATGCCATGTGTTCGGACCGACCATACCGCAAGGCTTTGCCAATTTCGGCGGCGCGCGACGAAATCAAAAAGTTCTCGGGAACGCAATTTGATCCTCGCGTTGTATCCGCGTTTCTTTCCAAACCGGACGAATTCTGGATCCAGCTACGGACGAACATCGGCGACCCCTTCAGATACTTGACCATGGATGAAGGCTAAGAGCCTCGCGCTTCACAACATCCGGGGATACCATGCGGTTGAGATTCGCGCCACGGCAATCCGATTCCGCCTTCGTGCGCGTACTTCTGTTATTATGGGCTCGTTTAAGGTAATTCTGATCAAGGAGAGGCGAATGAAGCGAATCGTTACGATAGCTGCCTCACTGCTCCTCGCGCTTTCTCTCTTGTCGTTCGCGGTTCAAGCGCAGGACCAGCAAGCCGCAATCACCACGACGAACCTGAAAGTCGGCGATGTTGCTCCGGATTTCACCCTGCCCAGCGATCAACATACGTCCGTGTCGCTCAGCAGTTTCCGTGGCAAGAAAACTGTAATCGTGGCTTTCTATGTCCTCGCATTCACCGGTGGTTGAACGAAGGAACTCCAGGCCTATCAGGCTGATTTGGCCAAGATTGAAGCGAGCGATTCTGTAATATTCGGCGTGAGTATTGACAGCCCCCCAGCCAATGCAGCATTCGCAAAGCAGATCGGCGTCACGTTTCCCTTGCTGAGCGACATGAACCGCACCGTCCTGAAGCAATACGGAATCGTGCAACCTTTCCCCATGGGAACAGACAAAGTGGAATTTGCGCGGCGCACAACCTTTGTGATTGGAAAAGATGGCGTGATTAAGCACATCGACTTCGACACAACCGCCATCGACCCCACATCCGCCGTAACAATCTGTACAGGCCTTCACGAAAAACACGGAACCTAATACCTAACAGGGCTTGCAGGGGCTGAGACGAACTCAGCCCTTGCGAAATCTGTCTCTGCCTGCCGAGTGTCGCTTGATTTCCTTCGCTGCGCACACGTATCAGATGCGCGCTCATCACCCGCAACCGTTTTCGTCTGCAACGGCGCGTGCGGAATTCGGGAACGAATTAATTCAAATGAAGAACGATTTCGGACACCGAGTTGGAGGAAGCATGAAATGTGGCGGGAACACGATCGACTGACTCGCGGTGCACGTTGCGTCGAATGCAGAGAAGCGAGAAAAAGCCCACAACAATCGACGTGGCCGGAATCACAAGAATAAGAATGCCGTGCCGCAAGGCGGCCTGGGCGGCCGGCCCGGTAGCCGCGGCGTCGCTATAGCAAAGAGCGCAGCCCTGCGCAAAAGTCGCTGAAGCATAAAGCGCTGAAGAAACTCCTGCGACGAGCATTTTAAAAGCAATCCGCATCTTCATGACCCTCTTCGGCCGCTGCTGCTTCTATTCTCCACCAATTCCGACTTAAAACCAATACCTCATGGGTGCAAACGCACAATCCGCAAGCTGTCCGGAAACACAAAAATCAAAATCATAACCAGGCAGAAAACCAGAGTAGGAACGATAATCAAGAACAGACCAATCTTCTCGAATCGCAAATGCATGAAATACGCCACAATCAAGGCAGACTTAATCAGCGAAAGTCCGATGAGGAGTATAAGCATCAGGTGCGGTTCGAGTCTCATGTACGCAAGCAAAACTTCGACACCCGTCAGAATAAGCAGCCAAAACCACACCCACATGAACAGTTTTTTTGTTCCGGGCTGGTGCGTTTCCAAGGCAGTGGTATCATGCGCGCTCATCGCTCGATTTACTCCTCAGCCTTTCAAATTGACGGACATCAAATACACCATCGGAAAAATGAACATCCACACCAAGTCCACGAAGTGCCAGTACAGGCCGCTGACCTCGACGTGATCCGCATTGAACTTTCTGCGGCCGAAGCCCAGCGCGATAATGCACAAATAAATCACGCCAATCGACACGTGCAGCATGTGCAAGCCAGTAAGCCCGAAGAACGTGCCGCCGAAAAGCGGGTCACCCACGTTATTCGACCACGGAGTGAAGCCGTCATTGAACAGGCGAAACCATTCCATCAAGTGAAGCACGACGAACGCGATTCCTCCGACGGCCGTCAACAGAATGTAAATCACGGCTTTCTTGATTTCGTTGCGATGCGCGGCAGCGACGGCCATGACCATCGTCAAGCTGCTCGACAGGAGAATAAATGTCAAGAATGTCGCGTTGATGATAGCAGGCGAGATATCGAAGGGCCGCGGCCAGTTCGAGCTCGACAGGCGCACGTACGCGTAGGCAAGAATCGCGGTGGAAAATGTGAGCGAGTCGGAAAGAAGGAACAGCCACATTCCGAGTTTCTTCGTGTTTGTTGCAAAGGGAGCGACACCGCCGCCCCAAGCTGGTCCCGCAACAGCGTCGACGTCCAATTCAGCCAAGTATCACCGTCCTAGCAAGAGAAGTAGGAAGAGAAAAACCCACAGTCCATCCATGAAGTGCCAGTACACCGACGTGATTTCCGTCGCCGTCGCGAATGTCAGCCGGCGCAATTTTCCGCGCCCGACATACAGCAACGCTACAATGCCTCCGAGCAAATGAAGCCCGTGCGCCGCCGTGAGTACGTAAAAAAAACTGCCGCTCGCGTTCGTCGCCAGATAAAAGCCTGATATCACCATCTGTCGCCACGCGATGAGCTGCCCCGCGAGAAACAGGAATCCGAGAATTGTCGTTACCGTCCACCGGTGCCGGAAACTTTCGCGGTCGCCTCGCGCTAAAAAGTGCCGCGCACGCACAATCGTTACACTGCTGGCCAGCAGGATCAGTGTGTTCAACCACAAAATCTTCGGCATCGGGAATGCCTGCCAGTCACTCCCGACACCCTTCCGCACAATGAACGCACTGGCGAACGCCATGAAAAACATCAGTATGGCGGCCATTCCGATTGCTATTCCCGTTATGTAGACGCGTTGCGGTATTCCAGAGCGGCCGCTGGGCGAGCCGTCGTCATCTCCCCCTGCAAACGAAGGCGGCTTGCCTTCTCCGCCTGCTTCGATAATCTCGAGTTCTTCCGTGGTTGACGTATGCGGCATAGGAGATTCCTGACGCTAGGCTTTGGCCACTTGCTCGGGCGCAACATCCTGCGGCGTGAAGTCCTCGGCCGCACCCGGCACGCTGTATTCGTAGGGTCCACGATAGACAGTCGGATAATGGCCGGCAAAATTGTCGTGCGGCACCGGCGTGCTCACCTGCCATTCAAGTGTCGTCGCGCGCCATGGATTTCGCTCCGCCTTCTTGCCGTGCTTGATGCTCCAGAAGAAATTGAAATAGAAGAACAATTGCGCCGAGGCCGTTACGAATGCCGCGATGCTGATGAATACATATACGGGCTGGAGGCGCGCCAAATAATGAACCGAGTCGGTGAGGGCGTAGCGTCGCGGATCACCCGCATACCCGAGGTAATGCATCGGCATAAAAATGCAATAAACCCCCACAAAGGTCATCCAAAAGTGAATCTTCCCGAGCCGCTCGTTCATCATGTGACCAAACATTTTCGGGAACCAATAATACGTCGCTGCAAACATCGCAAAAATCGCCGCCACACCCATGATCAGATGGAAGTGGCCAATCACGTAGTACGTGTCATGCAGGTAGAGATCCAACGCCGGTTGCGCGAGGAAAATGCCTGAAAGGCCGCCTGTTACGAACAGTGAAACGAAGCCTATGGCGAACAGCATAGCTGCGGTGAACTGGATTCGCGCCCCCCAGAGCGTCCCAAGCCAGTTAAATGTCTTAATCGCCGATGGCACTCCGATCACCAGCGTTAGAATCGAAAACGTCAGCGCGGAGTATGGATTCATTCCGCTGATAAACATGTGATGGCCCCACACCATGAAGCTCAAAAAGCCAATTGCGCTCAGCGAGTAGACCATCGCCTTGTAACCGAACACGGGCTTCCGCGAAAACGTGGAAAGCACGTGCGAAATGATTCCCATGGCTGGGAGAATTGCGATGTACACCTCTGGATGTCCGAAGAACCAGAAGAGATGTTGCCAGAGCAGCGGCGAGCCGCCCGCATGCTTCAGAAGCACTCCGCTGACATCCAAATTTGCGGGAATAAAAAAACTGGTCATCGCCAGGCGGTCTAGAAGCAGCAGAATGCACGCTGCAAGAAGCACTCCGAATGCCAGCAGCGCAAGGCTGGCCGTTATGAACCAACCCCACACGGTCAGTGGCATGCGCATCAACGAGAGCCCTTTGGCGCGGAGGTCAATTGTGGTCCCCAGAAAATTTATTGCCGACATCAGCGAAGCGCCACAGAACAGCGCGATGCTCACTGCCCAGAGCGT
Organism: Candidatus Acidiferrales bacterium; assembly: GCA_035933575.1. Classification (GTDB taxonomy): domain Bacteria; phylum Acidobacteriota; class Terriglobia; order Acidiferrales; family UBA7541; genus DAHUXN01. The sequence continues at coordinate 49,321 of DASYYR010000078.1, forward strand.
CTGGCCAAGCCCCTGACCCGGCCCGGCGACTTCCCCGACCGCGCTGAGAGGCGCGTAAGCCGTCCAGCCACTGATTGACGATCCACCCGGAACAAATGCGGAAGAAAGCAGGACAAGCATCGACACAAATGTCAGCCAGAACGAAAGCATATTGAGAGTTGGGAACGCCATATCTGGCGCCCCAATTTGAATCGGAAGGAAGTAATTGCCGAAGCCGCTTTGCGGCACGGTTGTCAGAACGAAGAAAACCATCAGCGTGCCATGCATCGTGATGACGCGAAGATAGTCCTCCGGTGAAACCACACCGTTGGCAAATCCCCAAATGTGCACATTCGGCCAAGCGAGGTGAATTCGCATGATGACGGATAGGACCATGCCAATCGTGACTGCCGACAGGCCGAGCAAGATGTATTGCGTGCCGATAATCTTGTGGTCCAGGCTGAAAATATAATGCCGGATCCAGCCTTTGGGCGCTTCCGAATGATGGACCGGACTAGCGTGCGAACTCATTGATACTCTCCCATGTTTGCGGATCCCTTATGATAATTACTCAAGGTCATTTCTCACTGCCCAGCTTGCGCGTTCTGCGCCTCTTGCTTCTGCTCCCACTGCTGAAAATCGGTGTCCGACAGTACGTGCAGCATGGCGTGCATGTGGTAGTGCCCCAAGCCACAGAGCTGATTGCAGGTGATTTCGTAATCGCCGACCTTTGTCACCGTGAAATGGACCGGAATCACGAGTCCGGGAACGGTATCCTGCTTGATTCGCAACTCGCGTACAAAAAAACTGTGGATGACGTCCTGCGAGCGCAGCATCAATTCGATTTCCCGCCCAACGGGCAGGTAGAGGTCTCCCGTCACAATATCGTCTTTACCGGCGGGGTCATTCGGATCCAAACCCAATGGATTGCCGGTAGATGCATCGATGTCCTTGGGAACGATGCGTCCAAATTTGCCGTCCGGCCCCGGGTACCGAAAGTTCCAGACGAACTGCACGCCTGTGACTTCTACTTGCAATGCTCCCGGCTCAGGCCCGCCAAAATGCACTTCGCCCCATGCATGGGCTGCCATCACGCCAAGACCAACGAAGATGATAAGAGTCGCCGTGGTCCACACAACTTCCAGCATGTGATTGCCGCGAACAAAGCGAGCTTTCTGGCCGTGGTCGCGATATCGGAACACCAGCCAAGCCAGCGTTACTTGCGCCAGCACGAAAACAATTCCCGTCAATATGAACGTGACGAAGAATTGCTGATCAATTTGACTCCCCACGGGAGTTATTGCGGCGGGAAACCACCATGTCTTGGCTATGTGGAAATAAAGCGTCGATCCGACCAAAATAAGAATGACGATTGATAACAGGACGGCCGGTGCTGACGAGCCGGCACACGATTTTCGCGAACCCATTTCCTCCGCTCCGGAAAGA
>DASYYR010000081.1:0-3809 GCA_035933575.1 Candidatus Acidiferrales bacterium
CGATCCCTCAATCGAAATTGTGGCCATCAATGACATCACGGATGCGAAAACGTTGGCGCACCTGCTGAAATACGATTCCATCCATGGGAACCTGCCGAATAAAATTCAGGCAAGCGATGACGCGATTCAAGTGGATGGCCATGCAATCCATGTCTCCAAAGTGAAAGATTTGGCTGCATTGGATTGGTCCCCGAGCGGCGCACAAATTGTGGTCGAAGCGTCTGGAGTGTTCACTAAGGGCCCGGAGGCGCGCAAGTATATTCGCGGGCCAGTCAAAAAAGTGTTGATCACCGCTCCGGCGACCGATCCGGATTGCACGTTGGTGCTCGGAGTGAATGAGAAGACATACGATACGGCGAAGCACAACGTGGTTTCGAATGCTTCCTGCACAACAAATTGTCTTGCGCCGGTTGCAAAAGTGCTCGTCGATACGTTCGGCATTGTCGTTGGCACAATGACGACGATTCACTCGTACACGAACGACCAGCGTCTGCTCGATTTGCCGCACAAGGACTTGCGACGCTCGCGCGCGGCGGCGCTTTCCATGATTCCGACGTCGACGGGAGCGGCGAAAGCGCTTCATCTAGTGATTCCGGAGCTCAAGGGCAAGCTGGATGGGTATGCGTTACGCGTTCCTACGCCCGACGTGAGCGTGGTGGACCTGACTGTGATCACCGAAAAGCCAGCCACGGCAGATAGCGTCAACGAAGCATTTCGGCGCGCGGCTGACGGACCGTTAAAGGGTATTCTGGATATCACCACCGAGGAATTGGTGTCTGTCGACTTTCTGGGGAATCCACGTTCGGCGATCGTTGATGCCGGTTACACACGCGTGGTGGGATCGAACTGCGTGAAAGTCGTGGCCTGGTACGATAATGAATGGGGTTATTCCTGCCGTTGTTTGGATCTGATCAAGTTCATGGCCCAGCGGCTCTAAGCTCCGGCGTGTTTTGCCGCTGAGTCCGCAACGAGATGAAAAAACTCTCCATTCGAGATTTAGAGTTGTCCGGAAAGCGCGTGTTCATTCGGGCCGATTTCAACGTGCCGTTGGCCAATGGGAAGGTCGCGGACGACACACGCATTCGCGCTACGCTTCCCACATTGAAGCTGGCCATCGACCGAGGTGCGCGGCTGGTGCTCGCCTCGCATCTTGGGCGGCCGAAAGGGAAACCGGAACCTAAATACAGCCTCGCGCCGGTCGCGGAACGCTTGAAGGAACTGCTTGGTAAACCCGTGATTTTTGCCTCGGACTGCGTGGGTGAGCAGCCCGAATCCCGCAGCAAGGCCTTGAAGAATGGGCAGGTGCTTCTTCTCGAGAACGTGCGGTTCCATGCCGAAGAAGAGAAGAACGACGAGGGTTTTTCGCGCCAATTGGCTGCGCTCTGTGATGGAATTTACGTTGACGATGCTTTTGGCTCGGCTCATCGCGCCCACGCATCCGTCGTCGGCATCACAAAATTTGTGCGGCAAGCCGCGGCCGGACTGCTAATGGAGCAGGAGCTTGAATATCTTGGCAAAGCGCTCACAAGTCCGGAACGGCCGTTTGTGGCTATCCTTGGAGGGGCAAAGGTCTCGGATAAAATCGAGGTGATTCAGAATCTGCTCAAGATAGCCAACACAATTCTAATCGGCGGAGCAATGGCGTATACGTTTTTCCGCGCGAAAGGCTTTACGACGGGGAAGTCGCTGGTTGAAGAGGACAAGACGGATCTCGCTTTGACGTTACTCGGTGAGGCGGTTGAGCGCGGATCTCGCATTGTGCTGCCAGTTGACCATGTCCTGGCGCGCTCGACTGAAGAGGGCGCCCAGACGCAGCTCTCGGGAGTCGAGGGTACTCCAGCCGATTGGATGGGCCTCGACATCGGTCCAAAGACGATTGAGCTTTTCCGCACAGAAATCTCCCGCGCGCGAACGATTGTGTGGAACGGGCCGCTTGGTATGTTCGAAAAACCGGCGTTCGCGCGCGGAACGACGGCGATTGCGCGAGCTGTTGCCGATGCGACCACAAACGGGGCGACGTCGATTGTTGGTGGTGGCGATAGTGTAGCGGCGGTCGAGCAGGCTGGGCTTGCTGACCGAATTTCTCATATTTCGACGGGCGGCGGAGCTTCGCTCGAGTTTCTTGCTGGCCGGAAGCTCCCGGGCGTCGAAGCCCTCACTCCAACTTAGAGGTATCCGTGCGGCGTCCGGTCATTGCAGGCAATTGGAAAATGCACAAGACGCAAGCGGAAACGCGAGCGTTTTTTGAGGCGTTCAAGCCGCTTGTCTCGGCGTCCCGTCGTTGCGACATCATCGTTGCGCCGCCGTTTACTGCGATAGCCGCGGCAGCAGACGCGGCGAAAGGCACCTCGATTTCTATAGCCGGTCAGGATGCTTACTGGGAACACGAAGGCGCGTTCACCGGTGAAGTCTCGATGCCCATGCTCATCGAGGCGGGTTGCCGAAGCGTGATCATCGGGCACTCCGAACGCCGAAAATATTTCGGCGAGACCGACGCGACCGTGAACCGCAAGCTGAAGGCGGCGATTGCAGCGGGCTTGCAACCCATCGTTTGCGTGGGAGAAGATCAGAGTGAAAGAGATGCAAACAGCACAGAACAAATACTCGAACGGCAATTCAATGATGGAATGGCGACGTTGACCGGTCCGGATTTCTCGCGTATTCTGATCGCTTACGAGCCTGTGTGGGCTATCGGCACGGGACGCACGGCGACGCCGGAAATTGCCGCCGAGGTGCATGCTTTCCTTCGCCGCCTGGCCGCGAAGCGATTTACGGCGGAGTTGGCGGCGGGTGCGCGGATTCTTTATGGCGGGAGCGTCAAGCCCGATAACATCGCGAATTTGATGGCTGAAGTGGAAATTGACGGTGCGCTTGTAGGCGGGGCAAGCCTGGACGCGCGGTCGTTTTCAGCAATCGTGAATTTTTAGCGGCGAGAAATCTTAGGGTCAAAGTGGAGCAGGAATGCCTAATGCAGCGAAGTGGGTGATTGCGATTGCGGCGGCGTTGGGGCTAGTGTGGCTTGGGTGGCACTATAATTTTGTGCTGGTTACGCTGCACATTCTGGTGTGCCTGTTGCTGATTTTTGTCATCATGCTTCAGAGCGGCAACGCCGCGGATTTGGCCGGGGCTTTCGGCGGTGCGGGCAGTCAGACGGCGTTTGGTCCGCGTGGTGCGGCAACGTTTCTAACGAAAGCGACGACGTGGTGCGCCATTGTGTTCATGATGAGCTCACTGGCACTTTCGTTGAAACGCGCGCCTACAACGGCGCAAGGCAGCTCGATCCTGGAGCAGACGATGCCAACGGCGCCGTCGCGGCCCGCGCCTGCGGCGCAACAGCCTGTGCCACAGGCTCCTGTGCCCAAGAAACCGAACTGATGAATGTTTGGTAACGTTCTTCGTGCTTTTCAATGTGCGGTCGTGGCGGAACTGGCAGACGCATCAGCTTGAGGGGCTGACGGTAGCAATACCGTGGTGGTTCGAATCCACTCGACCGCACCAAGAACTCACTCGCCGGAATTTGGAATCCAAAGACCGGGAAATTTTCTTGATTCATCCTTGTATTTTTTTATGCGTGTTATATATCATTGTGCGTTTGATAGAGCCTTCATCGCCAGCTGAGTTGTTGTTTGTGAGGATCGGCGGCCAGATGTTTGTTCCGTAGGCCGCAATCTTTCCGGAGCGGAGGAAATGGGTTCGCGAAAATCGTGTGCCGGCTCGTCAGCACCGGCCGTCCTGTTATCAATCGTCATTCTTATTTTGGTCGGATCGACGCTTTATTTCCACATAGCCAAGACATGGTGGTTTCCCGC
>DASYYR010000102.1:0-26692 GCA_035933575.1 Candidatus Acidiferrales bacterium
TGACAGAGTCGAGCGTCGCGGCGATAATGATTTGTACGCAGCCTACCTGGGAGGAAAAACGGGAGCCTTGGTGACGCGCCCGAAGTATGTGTTCGTAACGGGTGGCGTGGTTTCCTCTCTCGGCAAAGGCGTTGCGGCGGCCTCGATAGGCTGCCTGCTCGAATCCCGCGGCCTCAAAGTCACTCTCCAGAAGTGCGATCCCTACCTGAACGTTGATCCTGGCACGATGTCGCCCTATCAGCACGGTGAAGTGTACGTCACCGACGACGGCGCGGAGACGGATCTCGACCTCGGGCATTACGAGCGCTTCACGAATGCCAAGCTGACGCGCGACCACAACTGGACGACCGGCCGCATTTATGAATCGATTCTCGCGAAGGAGCGGCGCGGCGACTACCTTGGCAAAACCGTGCAAGTGATTCCGCACGTCACGGACGAAATCAAAGCCGCGTTTCGCAAAGTCGCCGACGACGTGGACGTGGTGATCGTCGAAATCGGCGGCACGGTCGGCGACATTGAATCGCTGCCGTTTCTCGAAGCGATTCGGCAAATGCGCCTCGAACTTGGCCCGGAAAATGCCATTTACGTTCATCTGACATTGGTGCCCTACATCGCCACGGCCGGCGAGCACAAGACTAAGCCGACGCAGCACAGCGTCAAAGAATTATTGAGCATTGGAATTCAGCCGGATATTTTGCTGTGCCGCAGCGATCATCCCATCGCGCCAGAGTTGAAGGCGAAAATCGCGCTTTTCTGCAATGTGAATCAGTCCGCCGTGATTTCCGCGCCCGACGTGCGCAACATCTACGAAGTGCCGATGTCGCTTGTCGCCGAGGGCCTCGACGAACAAATTCTCCGGCTCCTGCATTTGCAATCCGGTCCTCGCGACATGTCGCCGTGGCTGGCGATGCTCGAAAAGCTCGAGCATCCTGAAGGCGAAGTGCGCATCGGCGTCGTCGGGAAATATGTGCAGCTCGAAGACGCGTACAAGAGTTTGCGCGAAGCCTTGATGCATGGCGGACTGGCGCACCGCGCGCGCGTCGCCATCGAATGGGTCGAGTCGGGCGACATCGAATCGCTCGAAATGGCCGCCGAGCGTTTGCGGCACATGGACGGAATTTTAGTTCCCGGCGGATTCGGCAAGCGCGGAATCGAAGGAATGATTTACGCGATTCAGTACGCGCGCGAGAAAAAAGTGCCGTTCTTCGGAATTTGTTTGGGGATGCAATGCGCGACAATCGAGTACGCGCGTCACGCCGCGGGATTGCAGCATGCGAATTCCACGGAGTTCGACGCGCAAACGCCTTATCGCGTGATTTACAAATTGCGCGAATTGCTCGGCGTGGACGAAATGGGCGGCACCATGCGCTTGGGCGCGTGGCCGTGCAAGCTCGACGCGGATTCGTTTGCCGCGCACGCGTACGGCACAACGGAAATTTCCGAGCGCCACCGCCATCGCTACGAATTCAATCGCGATTACGAACCCGCGCTCACTGCGGCAGGATTGAAAATCACCGGCAAGACTCCCGACGGCGTTTACGTCGAAATCGTCGAGGTCCCCAATCACCCGTGGTTCCTCGGCTGCCAGTTCCATCCCGAATTCAAATCGAAGCCGCTCGCCCCGCATCCATTATTCGCCGCGTTCATCGGCGCCTCAGCCGAGCATCGCCGCCGCCGCGCCGCAGCTCCCCAGCGTGCCGCCCATGCCCCCGCGACATCGTCGGACTAGGAGCGTTTCATTGCGTGTCCTCACGATGCTGTCACTTCTTGTCGCCCTCTCCTCTGCGCTTTCTGCACGGAGCATTGGCAACGCGGCGACCCGACCGGCACAAGAAGAAGAAGATATTCGCGAAGCGGTAATTCGATACCAGATAGGGCAGTGGTCTCGGAAAGACCTTAAGAACGTTGACCCGGATTACGCGAAACAGAAAGGCGCTGTTCACTCAAGTCTCATCGTCTGTTTTATCTCGATCAATGGTAGCGATCCAAGCGATGAGTTCCTGAAGCGCTTCCGGGATGTGCCGATGGCAGTGAAGAAGTTTTCTCGAGCAAAGGAACACTTTGTGATTTTTGACCGAAAGACCCACGAGGAAGGAATCATTTTGGATATTTCGGGAATCCGGTGGCAGAGTGATTCTTTGGTGCAGGTCGATAGCAGACTTCGCACATGCAGTTCTTGTAGTTGGGGCCGGACTTACACCGTTCGCTTCGAGAATGGGAAATGGGTAGTGGCGAGCTCCAAGCTGACTTGGATGTCTTAATAGATCATTTGGCCGTCCAGCGCGCTAGTCGTTTACTTCGTGCTCCGCGTCGCGGCAGCTTCATAACAGCGCGGGGATCGCGATTGCTGGTAACTGAATAAGGGGCGATTTGAGGCGTTTAGCGACAGCGTGTATGCGTTTGCGATCCCGGAAGCCACACAAAACCTCCGAGCGCCGACGCATAACGCAAGTGGCGTGAGTCGCGAAGAAAAAACTCTGCGTTTTAGACAGCGCGGCTGCGAAGGATTGTAATGTTCGCCGCGCTTTCGTACCCTTCGTCTGCAACGGTTTTTTGCGCGGCGGCGCGGAGGGATTGGTCATCCGCATCACGCGGCAAATCGCAATGACGGCGTACCACTTCGTCGCCCACTTCGATTCGAACCAGCCATTTTGATTTTTCGTTGTCCCAGGATACTTCCACGCGATCTGCTTGCATGAGCTTCCTCCGTCGCCGGGGCTGGCGATCTGTTCACATTGTACTCGCCCGACTCGCAAAGAGAAATAATAGCTTTCCTGTAGAAGCCTTGTTTGGATTCAGGTCGAGAGAAACTCAGTTCGCGTTAAGCGCGCAAGCTGCGGCTCTTCATTTCCGGGAGCGCGACGGGCAACCCGCGGCCACGATGGGATTGCAAAGGCGGCGAATCCTGCATAGTCTTAGGAGCGCTCGAGCCTTCAGGGGATAATCGCGAGGAAATGGCGCAGACAAATCACAATTTTACGGTCGGCAACGTGGCGATGGGGCCGGGCGCGCCCTTTTTCTTTATTGCGGGCCCGTGCGTGATCGAAAATGAAAGCCACGCGATGATGATTGCGGAGAGGCTTGCGGCAGTGGCGCGCGAACTGCGCGTGCCGCTGATTTTCAAGGCTTCGTACGACAAGGCAAATCGCTCGTCGCTTGAATCGTTTCGCGGGCCGGGGATAAAAGAAGGTCTGCGAATACTCGGCGAAATCAAAAAGAAATTTGCGCTGCCGATTTTGACGGACGTGCACGACGTGACGCAGGTCGCGCCGGCCGCGGAAGTTTGCGACGTAATTCAAATCCCGGCGTTTTTGTGCCGGCAGACGGATTTGCTGGTGGCTGCGGGGAAGTCCGGCCGCGCCGTAAACATAAAGAAAGGCCAGTTCGTCTCGCCGTGGGAAATGGGCAACGCTGTCGAGAAAATCGCCAGCACCGGGCATCATAAAATTATTGTGACGGAGCGCGGCGCGTCGTTCGGCTACCAGAATCTTGTCGTCGACATGCGCTCGTTTCCAATTTTGCGCAAGCTCGGATATCCGGTGGTGTTTGACGTGACGCATTCCGTGCAGCTACCCGGCGGAGAAGGCAAATCGAGCGGCGGCCAGCCGGAATTCATCGAGCCGCTGGCGCGCGCCGGAGTTGCAGCCGGAGCCAGCGGATTGTTCACGGAAGTGCACGACAACCCGGCGAAGGCGCTGTCCGACGGAACGAACGCGCTGCCGCTCGACAAATTCCGGCCGCTCGTGGAGCGAATCGTGAAAATCGCGTCGCTCGTTCGCGAATGGGAGAAACAATGAAAGCGACGAAGTCCGTGAAATCACGGGGAAGCCTTGCGGCGGCGCAGCGCGTGCTGCGCATCGAAGCGGAAGCGATTACCGGCTTGATCGAAAAATTGGATGAGCGATTCGAACGCGCCGTGGAAATGATTTTCGAGTGCCGCGGGCGAGTGATTGTCACGGGCATGGGTAAGTCGGGGCTGATCGGGAGAAAAATCTCCGCGACGCTTGCGAGCACTGGCACGCCGTCGGTTTTTCTGCATGCTGCCGAGGCGTTGCACGGCGATCTGGGAATGCTGATGCGCGATGACGTGGTGCTGGCTGTGTCGACGAGCGGCGAGACGGAAGAATTGCTCGCTCTGCTCGAGACCATCAAGCGGCTGGGGATTCGGCTGGTGACGCTGACGGGAAATTTGCGTTCGACGCTGGCGACCGCGAGCGACGTGGCACTCGACATCGCCGTGAAGGAAGAAGCGTGTTCGTTGAATTTGGCTCCCACTGCCTCGACAACCGCTGCGTTGGCGATGGGCGATGCGCTTGCGATTGCGTTGCTCGACCGGCGCGGCTTCCGCGAAGAGGATTTCGCGGCGCTGCATCCGGCGGGAAAACTTGGTACGAAGTTGCGGAGAGTGGACTCGGTGATGCACGCGGGCGACGCGCTGCCGCGCGTGGGGCCGCAGACGCCGATTCCCGAAGTCATCTACGAAATCAGCCGCAAGAAATTGGGAATGGTGGTGGTGACGGACTCTGCGGGAAAATTGCTGGGGATCGTGACGGACGGTGATTTGCGGCGCCTGATGGAGCGGCGGAAGAAAGAAGCGCTCGATTTGGCGGCTGCGGACGCCATGACGAAAAATCCCGTAACGCTTGCGCGCACGGAATTGGCCGCGAGTGCGCTGCGATTGATGGAGGAGCGGAAGATTACGTCGGTGGTTGTGGTGGACGCGGAGCGGCGCGTCGAAGGCGTTGTACATCTGCACGATTTGTGGACGTTGCAACTTTTCTAGTCGGGAACACTGAAGCAATTCGCGCGATGGCGAAAACGACAAAATCAGCGGAGATTCGGCAGCGAGCCAAGAAAATTCGGCTGCTGCTGATGGACGTGGACGGCGTGTTGACGAATGGAAGCGTCTGCCTCCAGGCGTTTCCCGATGGCAGCGTCGCGGAGATGAAAGTGTTTAACGCGCATGACGGCGCGGGACTGCATCTCGCCTCACTTGTCGGCTTGCGCAGCGGCGTGATCACGGGACGAAATACGCCAGCTGTTGATCAGCGCGCAAAAGAAGCGCATATCGAGTTTGTCTATCAAGGCCAGGCGAAAAAGATCAGCGCATACGAGGAAATTTTGCGGCGCGCGGGCGTGAAAGACGATGAAGTCGCGTATATCGGCGACGATTTGCCGGACCTGCCGCTCTTTGCGCGCGTGGGACTGGCTGTTGCGGTGGCGGATGCGGCGGCGGAAGTGTTGCGCGCGGCGCACTACGTCACGCAGGCCAAGGGCGGGGAAGGCGCGGCACGCGAAGTAGTCGAGCTGATTCTCAAGTCGCAAGGAAAATGGGAAGCGGCGATTCCTAAGGCGCTGGCGTAGCCGCATTCCTTCAGCATGAAAGTGGCAGCTATCGGCGTTCGCATGCACTCAGGCTGGGGCGCTCTCGTAGCCGTATCGAACGACGGCGGCCAATTGAGCGTCGTTGATCGAAGGCGCATCGAGGTCATAGACGAGAAGAAGTCCACAGGAAAGAGACAACCGTACCATTTCGCAAAAAATCTTGCCTTGAGCGCGGCTGAAAAATACATTGCGAATTGCGCAGTGGATTCGGAGCGCCTGGCGTCGGAATCAATTCGAAGCTTGATGGATGAGTTGCGTGACAGCGATTATGCCGTGAAAATGTGCGCCGTGGTGCTGGCATCAGGACGCCCGCTGCCTTCGCTGCCGGAGATACTTGCTTCTCACCCGTTGATCCACACAGCAGAAGGAGAATTCTTCCGGCGCGCGGTCTGGAACGCGTGCGAGAAATTGAAGATCCGAGTGTCGGGTGTTCGCGAGCGCGACCTGGAAGCACACGCTAAATCAGTTTTGGGAAAATCAGCGACGGCCACCATGAAGAAAATTTCACAAGTGGGCAAGTCAATGGGCCCTCCGTGGACGCAGGATCACAAGAGTGCCGCGCTTGCGGCGTGGACCATCCTGCACCAAAAGCAAACGTGACGGCGGTGTACCTCAGCAATGACGGAGATGTCGCGCCTAACGAAAATAAAGATCAGCGACTTTGAGCGAGAGTGCCGATAAATCAAGATCCGAGCGATTCGATAAAATAATAATCGTCAGATTATCTTCCGTGAAGCGTTGGATGATTGTGTGGAAGCCGATCGAGCTGCCGTAATGCCACATGCGCGCGTGGCCGCGATAGGGGTCGAGGAACCACCCGAAGCCATACGCGAGCGGTTTCTCGCCGGCGGCTTTCGGCAAGTCGTCTACGTTTTTGGGCAACACAGCCGCGGAGTTTTCCGGCGTCACCGCGGGATTCATTTCCTCGACGCTGAGCAGCGTATGATTGCGAAGGGCATCGTCCCACTTGATCAAATCGTCCAGCGAAGAATAAATTCCACCGTCTCCGAGAGTAGCCGACGTAGGACTCTGATCGGTTTCGAGCCACACGCCGGCATCGTTCGTGTAGCCGTAGGCGCGATTCGCGACGTGGTTTTTGCCGTAAACGTGCGCAACCGTGTTTTCCATTTTGAGCGGGGCGAAAATTCGCTGATGCAGAAACTCCGCGAACGGCATACCGGAAATTTTCTCGACGACCATAGCAAGCACGCAATAGCCGCTGTTGCTGTACTCCCACTTCGTGCCGGGAGGAAACTTCGTTCCCGTTTGCTGCTCCATCAACGCGAGCACGTCCGCGTCGCTGATTTGCGGAATTTCCTCCCAGGATTTGCCGGCGTATTTTTTATCCATTAAATCTTCGTACGCGACAAGGCCGGAAGTGTGGTTGAGCAAATTGCGAATCGTGATCGTGCGGCCGTAGGCGGGGAACTCGGGGAAAACATCGGCGAGCGTTGTGTCGTAGCGCAGCTTCCCGTCATGCACGAGCAGCATGATTGTCATTGCCGTGAATTGCTTGGTGAAAGAAGCGAGGCGAAAATTCGTGTGCTCGTCGATGGGCAGACTCGAGCGCAAATCGCGCAAGCCGTATCCGCGAATAAATTCGGTGTGACCGCCTTTTCGCACAACCACGGCGAGGCCTGGCTCGTGCGCCGATGTGATCCCAGAAAAAATTGCGCCAATTTGTTTCTCAGCAGGATGCTGCGCGGCCTTGGCGGGCTGGGGCGAACTCAGCAGGCAGAACAGCATAATGCCGGCAAGAAAATTGAAACGGTCAGGCTGAACGCGCATCGGGAGTGCCCCCGTAAGTTCGCGGAGGAAAAAGTCCGCGGAAGGAATTTGCCTGAAAATTGGCAATTAGGCCAGAGATAAGCACAACCGTCGTTGGTTTCTAGCCGGTGGACGCGAGATTAGAAATTGGGGTGATTTATTCACGAAAAAGGGTCCGGACGACGATTTGAGGGGCGGTTTGGAAAAGGCCTTAAACTGGACACACCTGTCAGTTTAGTTGTCTATATAGTTAACACTAAAGAAGAGAAATACATCTTGACACGGACAAAGGCGTCCGGGAGGTTCGCAGTCCTGGGAAACGGGAGCTGATCATTTGTGTCGCCTTTTGAACATTGGCCCCTGGCGCGCTGGCGAATTCGCTAGCTCTACAGCGCCGACTGTGGTATTCTCAGGCTGCGTTTGTTGCTCTTGTAAAACCCCTAGATTCGATTAAAGGGGCTGCAAGTACAAACTTGCAGCCTTTTTTGCTTTACGGCTGGAGGCGGTCGCGAGGCGCAAATAGCTTAAAATAAAGATGAGGAAACACAAGTGTCAAAAGAACAAGGAACAGTAAAGTGGTTTAATGCGAGCAAGGGCTTTGGATTCATCCAGCGTCAGTCGGGCGAAGACGTTTTCGTTCACTTTTCGGCGATTCAGTCGGAAGGCTACAAGTCGCTGAATGAAGGACAAGCTGTCGAATTCGACGTCGTGTCAGGCCCTAAGGGCTTGCAGGCCGCTAACGTAACTAGCCTCTAGTCAGTAGACCAAAATTAGCGGGAGCTTGCCACGCGCAGACTCCCGCTAGCATCTCAAAGAAGCCAGGCCCACCACAAAGCATCTGTAAGCGCACCGAAAAGAAAGAGTTTGGCGGCGGATTCCCGGGAAAGCCTCTCATGGTGTGTGAATCCCAGGAAAGTCGCTGCGGCATAGCAGTTTAAGGAGTCCCTTCCATGGCAAAGCTCTACGTAGGGAACCTGCCGTTTGAAGTCACCGACGAAAGCCTGCAGCAAGTGTTCAGCAGCCAGGGGTTCGAAGTGCAGTCCGCGCGCGTTGTTCGCGATATGGGCACAGGACGTTCGCGCGGGTTCGGATTCGTCGAGCTCGGACCAAAAGAGGATTCAGCGCGCGCGATTTCGCAGTTGAATGGGACGATGATGGAGGGCCGTGCTTTGCAGGTGAACGAAGCGCGTCCACAAGCGCCACGCGGCGAAGGCGGCGGTAATCGCGGCGGATTCGGTAATCGCAGCGGCGGCGGCGCGGGCGGTGGCCGGGGCGGTCACGGAGGCGGTGGAGGCGGCCGCGGGGGTCGCGGCGGTGGCGGAGATCGCGGCGGCAGCGATCGTGGCGAGGGTCGGCGGTAACCAGCAAGATGTAACGCAGCGCAATCGCAGCCATATGTAAAGGGAGCTTCTCTGTGAGCGATAACCTGTTCGTGCAGTATGTCGGCTTTAAGGTCAAAACGTTCGACCGCGAATACACGTTCAACGTGCACGTCTCAGAAGGCGCGATTCGCGCATTCAAGCTGTCGATCTCCAACGAAGCTTTCGATGCGCACCGCGCGCGTTTTCAGGACGCTCCGTCGATTTGTTCAACCAAGCTGCATCGCGAGCTCGCCGGCCACGCCAACAATCCCTCGGAAACGAGTTACCGCATCTCGGATAGAGACTTGGAAGAATACCGCAGCGCGCACCCGCAAAAATCCTCACGCTACCCTTACGCCCGCAAGACGAACTAAGCCTCGGTCAATCTTACAAAAGCGAAATCAGTCGACGCACTGAGAACTCCCGGTAGGGCAAAAACTGGCCTAAGGATACGGGGTTCACTCTATACAACTTGTGCAGCTTCGCGTCCAAGATTAGCTATGAGCGATACCAGGGAACTAAGCGATGCGCGGGATTTTACGTATCACATTCCAAAGCTGATATTGATCGCCGACGACAATGGTCTGGTACGGAAGCTGTTACGTGGCATGTTGGAGCGCGACGGAGGATGGGAAGTTGCAGGGGCCAGAGATGGCCGAGAAGCAGTGCTAAAGGCGCAAGAATTGAAGCCCGACGCCGTGATTCTCGATTTAGCCATGCCGGTTATGGATGGACTGGAGGCCGCGCGAGAGATCGGCAAGGCGCTCCCCTCCGCGCCTGTTATCCTCTACACAATTCATGATTCTCCCGAAACCACATTGGCGGCGACGCAGGCTGGCGTGGCGCGTGTGTTCCCTAAGACGGGCAGCGGACAAGGATTAATTAAGACTGTGGAGGAGCTTTTGGCGAAAGAATGTCCTCCGCCGAGAAGTTCGCGTGCGAATGCGTGAGACCGCTGCACGCTGGAATTACGGCCAAACACCGAGATGGTTCGTCCTGCCCACCAGCGTGCGGAGCGTTCGCATCAGCAGTGCTGCTCTGAATTTTTCAAAACCGCAGCGCGCCGAGCAGATACAAAATAAGCAAAATCACCAGAACGGTGCCAACCACGCCCAAACCCCCGCCCGTTCCCCATCTTGAATATCCGTAATAGCCTCCGCCGCCAGCAAACAAAAGCACCAGCAGAATAATTATGATCAGTAGCATGAACCTCTCCTGCCAGACTGAAGTCGAATCTTCGAGCCGGAGATTAGACTAGTCGTGCCGCATAAACGTGACACACAACACAAATATTTCGTGGGATAGGCGCGGTTCCCTAAGTTCAGTCAGTTCGTCAGACGGGCGCGTTGCTCGGGTGGGAGTTCGTGTAGCAATTCGAGGAAGACTCCGTTGGTCCAGCCGAAGCCAATCTGATTGGTGACGTAGCCCGCGCGAATATGCGTTACAGACTCGCGCGTAACTACATCGTATTTTTCGCGGATGTGCTTCTCGCTTTCGAAATCTGCAAGGATCATGCTGAGGAACTTGACGGAGATGCGATCGGCGTCGGCCGCATATCCATAGCGGCGAAGTCCTTCGACAGCGAGCAATTGAAGCGGCGCCCAGCCGTAGGGATAATCCCACTGCGCGCCGCTGTCGTTTCGGCTGGTGGCAAGGCCGCCGGGTTGTTCGAACAGGGAAATCTTCGCAGCGACGGCTTTCGCTTGCTCTTTCGTCGCAAGTCCCGCCCACAGAGGATAGAATGTGGTCAGGAAGTCATACGAGGAACGCGTTCGCGTCTGAAAATTGTAGTCGTAGAAAAGTCCCGTCTTCGCATCCCATAAATATTTGTCAATGTTCGCGCGACGCTGCTCCGCCTTCTGTCGCCACTCTTTGGCTTCCGATTTCTTTCCGAGCAAGCTGCTGATTTCCGCCAAATCCAGTTCCGTTTTGTAGAGCAAACTATTCAAGCAAACAGGCGCGTAGCGGTGCGTTTGATCGCCGTACGGCCCGAAGCGAAACGTTACGGCAAATCCCGATTCGCGCATGCTGCGATCGCCCTTGTAATAATCGGGTGTAAGCGCCACGCGATTTTCCTGACAATCTTTCGCGTCAGATTCCGGGGAAGTTCTTACTTTCGAGCCGCACACGAACAAGTCGTAAATCTGCCCGGCCGCCGCCGCTGCTGCTGATGATGGATGACCGGCGTTCACGTGGATCATCTGGCCGTGGTTATCCCCCGGATGCATCAGAAAATATTCCGCAACCTCACCGTAATAATGGCTTGGATCATCCAGAATTTCCGGAACAGGTCCGTCCCCGCGGCCAAAATACCGCGAAAGTCCGGTATCACCGGCGAGATGCGGGGGAGAAGTCCACTGTTCGTAGTCCTTGCGCGCATAGCCGTACCCTTTTTCGAGCCAAGTTTTGTCGTCGTGGCCCGCGGCTTTTTCGGCGTCGTAGACGGCGAGAATCATCGAAGTGAGAAATGGCGGTTGCGAGCGAGTGAGGTAGTAAGTACGGTTCGCGTTCAGCACTCCGCCGTAGTGCTCGATTTCAAAGAAAAAGTTGTCCACCATTCCTTTTGCCAGCGCGAGGCGGTTGTCCCGCAGCAACCCGAGAATGATGAAGTAGCTGTCCCAGCCGTACATTTCGTTGAATTGTCCGCCAGGAACGACATACGGATTAGGGAGATAGAGCAATCCTTCGGGGCCTATCTCTTTCGAATCAATCTCGCCCCGTTTTTCGATTTTCACGGGCAAATGCTTCACGCGAACGTGGCAGCGCTCAGCCAGTCCTTTTACATTCGTTGGCTCCGCAAATTCCGCGGGAAGATAAAGGATTGGCTCGCCCTTCGTCTTCACATCTTCCAATGTCTTGCACACGTCGACCGAGCGCGTCAGATCGTCCCACGCAGCATGAATGTATTCACGAACGTTGTCGAAGGAAGATGACTTCTCACTCATCGAGGCACGGTCGCTCAGAAATTTAGATGTTGGTGTGCGCCGGGCGTCGCGCTCCGCGAGTGCGCCGGTCGCCACAACCGGCGTATTCGGCTTTGCCAGTATTGCCAGCATCGCAGTACAGCAAAACGCGCAGCAGTTTGCGCGAGTCCTCATCAGATTAAACGGAGCGGGAGCTCGCATACCCACCTGCGTTTCTTTCAGGCAGGGATCGCGGCCGCCGGTGTGGGAAGGCCGACGCGTCTCAGCAAGTCTTGGAAACTCGGATTGCTCCGCAAAGCGTCCATGCTCGGGTCCAGATGAAGATAGATAAGCCAGTGAGAGTGGTCCTCCCAAGATTTCTCCAAGTATTGAATCGCCCGCTCGTTTTCTCCCAAGCCGATATGGATTCCGGCGAAGAAGTGAGGTGCCACATATTTGTGCTTCGCCAGTTCCGTCAGATCATCGAGCACCTGCAGTGCTTCCTTTGTCCTTCCGGACTCTCCATAAGTATGCGCCAGCGCCGCGCGCATCAACGGACTGCCGCCTGAAAGGTTCACCCCCTTCTCACCCGCCGTGACGGCCAATTCGTAGCGGCCGGTTTTTCGGTACAGAAGGCCGAGAATCCAGTGCGTGACGGGGTAGTTCGGATCCAACTCGACGGTTCGTAGGAGTTGATCGATGGCTTCGTCGTATCTGCGGGCCATGTAGAAGGCCCATCCGATGGCGACGCTGATAATAAGGGACAGCGGATCCAGCTCCTGACTGTTTTTCATCTTGGCGATAGCTTCCAACTGGCGGCCCATGGTCATCACATATTCGGCATGCCAATGATTGGCAGTTGGATAAGCAGGATTCAGTTCAAGGCTGCGTTTGAATTCCGTCTGAGCTTCTTTCCACTGCCAATCGTAAAGCCACAACGCGGCTGCCAGAGGGGTGTGGGCTTCGCCGAGATCCGGGTCAAGACGCAGGGCGGTCATCGCGGCTGCTTTGCCTTTAGGGAACGCGTCCTTCGGCGGCAGATAACTGTTCCATCCCAAGAGCACGTACGATTCAGCCAAACCAGTGTAGGCGAGAGCGTAGCTGGGGTCTTTCTCGACCGCCTGCTGAAAGTAGCCGATCGCCTTGTAGAACCCTTCTTCGGTCCATCTGTTCCAATGATGACGGCCTTGCAGGTAGAGCCTGTAAGCCTCGGCATCTTCTGTGTCGCGTCTGATTAGTCGCTTTTTTTCAGCTCGCGTTAGTTGTAACCGCAATTTACCCGATATTTCGTTGGAGATTTCGTCCTGGATCAGAAAGATGTCACCGGGCTTGCGATCAAATTGCGCGCTCCATAATTGAGCGCCCGTCGCTACATCGACTAACTCGGTCCCAATGCGCAAAGAGCCACCGCTTTGCATCATTCTCCCCGTAAGCACGGCGCGCACATTGAGCTCGCGACCGATGGCTTGAGGGTCAATCTCCCGGCCCTTGTACCGAAATACAGTGCTCTGGGCCATCACGCGCAGTCTTGGCACCGTCGCCAGGATATTGATAAGGCTGCCAGCGATTCCGTCACTGAGGTATTCGTTCTCAGGGTCGCGACTAACGTTCTCAAAAGGCAAAACCGCAAGCGAGCCGATGATCTTTGAGACGCGCCCTGGGCGGAGGGCCGTTGTTTGCGCTGCCGAAGCCCGAGACGTCCGCGTGCCGGTCGAGGATGAAGGATCGGTGGCTGATAAAGGGACTGATTCCGCGTCCCCTTCCTGATGTGTCCGGCCCGAATCCGTATCTCGTTTCAGTCGCTGGAGATCAGCGAGCATGTCGGCTGCGCGCTGGTAACGCTGGCCCCTATCCTTGTGCAAGGCTTTGTCAATGATGCTTTCCAGCCTCGGCGGAATATCGAGATTGATACTTCGCACCGAAACAGGCGGCCGGGTCAGAACGGCCTCGATAATCATGCCGCCCGTACCGCCGCCAAAGGCCTGGCGCCCTGTTGCCATTTCATACAGCAATAGACCGAGCGAGAAGATGTCCGTGCGCTGGTCTAGATCATCTCCCCGCACCTGTTCAGGTGACATGTAGGAAGGCGTGCCGCTTATGATTCCAACGATTGAAGTGGAATCCTGCGATTGGCCGCCGAACTCCAAGCCTGCTCCCGCGATGCCTTTGGGAATAAGCTTCGCAAGCCCAAAATCGAGAACTTTCGCTTGTCCGCGCTTTGTCACAAAAATATTCGCGGGTTTAATGTCGCGGTGAATGATTCCTTCGGCGTGCGCCGCATCCAGGGCTTCCGCTATCTGGATTCCCAGTTTCAGTATTTCTTCGAGAGGAAGTGCCTTCCCATGAATGTGACTGCGAAGAGTTTCGCCGTCGATGAACTCCATGGCGATGAACGCCCGGCCGTCCTGTTCGCCGATGTCGTAGATCGTACAAATACCGGGATGGTTTAGAGCGGACGCGGCCCGCGCCTCGCGTCGGAATCGCTCGAGCGCCTGCGGTTGTTGCGCCAGTTCTTCCGGGAGGAGTTTCAGTGCCAACGCACGGTCGAGCCGGCTATCGTGGGCCTTGTACACGACGCCCATGCCGCCGGCGCCGAGCTGCTCCAGGATGCGGTAGTGCGAAATGGTCTGACCAATCATCGGCAGGAAAAATTTCCCGTGAGCAGCAGTTCAAACTACAGCGTTGGATCGTCGGGGCCGGCTTCCCTGAACGATTTTCTTCGTTCGGTCTTTGGTGGTTTGGGCGATCCGATCAGGCTCAGAACAGCCGAGCCCTCCCCGAAGTTATTCGCATCCGCCAGGGACTGCTGCTCAAGCGTAATGTTCTTGTTACACAGTGTACAAACAAGCGCTGCGTAGGCACCGCCATCCGCCTGTCTGAACATATTGCAGCGCATGACGCGTCCGCAACATACAGGAACCCACATCGTGGGAGTGTTGTCCACAGCCCTGAGCCTCCTCGCAGGAAGCGAATGCGGGCGATTATACACTGAAATCCGTTGGGTCGGATTCAGACGCGTGTGGAATTCCCTCGCAACGATCCCCGAGTTCTTACTTCTGCATTCAGGAAGCCGCTTGCTGCGCAGCTTGCACGTGAACGCCTTGAATTGAAGAATTGAATGGAGCGGGAGAAGGGAATCGAACCCTCATTTCTAGCTTGGGAAGCTAGCGTTCTGCCACTGAACCACTCCCGCTCGTCAGCAGATATGCGGCAGACACAAAAGAGCATAGCATTGCGGGGTGGTCTACTCAAGCCGCGCGTTGATGGCTTCTTCGCGGATCATAACGTGATAAATTCTGGCCGCAATTCCTGACAGTTACTCCGAACAGTCGCCGTTCACGGCGTGATGGTCGCGATGCGGCGATTGAGGGCAGCCGCGGCGAAATAGGCGCAGCGCGTGGATTCGCGTTCAGTCCAACTTTGCGCCACAGGAACCAATTGCGCGACGGACATATCGATCATCGAGATGATTCGATAGTAGGTCGAAACAATTCCCAAATGCCATTGGTCGCCGCCTGGATTCGGCGCTACGTGCAAGAGGCCGAGCAAGCGCCCAAATTGTCCGCCTCGAATTTCGTCCGGCTCGAGGCCAATGAGTTCGCGAGTGGCAGGCGAGAGTTCCACCTCGGCGTACGTCGCCAGAATTGAGCGGCAATACGACAGGAAGAATTTGACCAGCGCCATCGCT
Organism: Candidatus Acidiferrales bacterium; assembly: GCA_035933575.1. Classification (GTDB taxonomy): domain Bacteria; phylum Acidobacteriota; class Terriglobia; order Acidiferrales; family UBA7541; genus DAHUXN01. The sequence goes on from DASYYR010000102.1 coordinate 15,105, forward strand.
GAGAACATGAGCATGAGAACTGGAATCATAGTTTTGCTTGCCGTCGCGCGGAGCAAAATGCAAGCCGCGTAACGTACGAGGAATAGGTTGCAACTGGGTGGCCGATTAGGCCCTAAACGCTGACTCGTCGCGTCGTGGCGGAGTACTACGACATACTTACACGGCGAGCGCGCAACGATGCCGCTTGCGGCGATTGCCCCAAAACGCGCAAAATGACTGGTACTCCCCGCGAGCGTTTTCTTTGAAGGAAAATGGCCGCAAGTGAAACGAAGGTTCACGCTGGTACAGTCATCGTGCCCTCTCAGTGATTCAACGGTCGCTCGTAGCATCCGCACCACAAGATTTACCGGACTAAACCCTTTGCCTGCCTCGCTCTGAAATTCCTACGCGTTTGCGCCCGAAAGTATTAGGATTGCCGGCTTGCACTTATTTCGATAAGGTTCGCATCCAGTTTGAATCAATTTCGGGAGGATCAGGAATGAAGCTTGCTCGCAGCTTGGCCGTGGTAGTGCTTGGAACGCTCGTGCTGGCACTTTTCGGCTCTCTACGTTCATCGGGGCAGACGCTCGACAAGAGCATGTGGTCCGGATTGAAGTGGCGCTCGATTGGCCCATTTCGTGGCGGACGCGTCGAAACCGTCGCTGGAATTCCGGGCAATCCGGACGTGTACTATTTCGGCGCGGTGACGGGAGGCGTCTGGAAGACAACAGACGCGGGACGGGAATGGCGGCCCATGTTTGACAAAGAGCCAATCGCGTCGATTGGCGCGATCGCGATTGATCCGCAGGATACGAATGTGATTTATGCCGGTACCGGCGAGGCGTGCCTGCGCGGGAATATTTCTTTCGGCAACGGCGTGTACAAATCGACCGACGGCGGCGCGACGTGGACGCATTTGGGACTCGACGACACTCGCCACATCGCCAAAGTGCTGATTGACCCGAAGGACCCCAACACTGTTTTCGTCGCGGCGGTTGGCCATGCCTACGGGCCGAATGAAGAGCGCGGAGTTTTTCGTTCGACGGATGCGGGGAAGACCTGGCAGAAAGTTTTATACAAGGATGACAAGACGGGAGCCGTGGATTTGGTTTTTGACCCGGCAAATTCGCACATTTTGTATGCGGCGCTCTATCAGGAAATTCGCACGCCGTGGGGATTCACCAGCGGCGGTCCGGGCAGTGGAATTTATAAATCCGAGGATGGCGGCACGACCTGGAAGCAGCTCACCGGCCACGGATTGCCGGAGGGGATTTACGGGCGCGTTGGACTGGCTGTGGGCGCGGACTCGGATCGCGTCTATGCGCTGATCGAAGCCAAGAAGGGCGGACTTTATCGCTCGGACGATGCGGGAAAAACTTGGGAGTTCGTCAACGGCGACCAGCGATTCTTGCAACGCGCATGGTATTACATGCACATCTTTGCCGACCCGAAGTCAACGGATACGCTTTACATTTTGAATACTGGGACGTATCGCTCGACCGACGGCGGCATGCACTTCACTCCGATTGCCGCTCCGCACGGAGATGATCATGCCTTCTGGATCGACCCGCAGAATCCCAAACGCTTGATGGAAGGGAATGACGGCGGCGCAACAATTTCAGTGGACGGCGGAAAAACCTGGACAGACGAAGACAATCAGCCGACGGCGCAGTTTTATCACGTCAGCGTAGACAATCGCTTTTTGTATTACGTTTACGGCGCGCAGCAGGATAACTCCACGGTGGCGATTGCCAGCCGCACCGATCACGGCCTGATTACCGACAAGGATTGGTACGACGTGGCCGGAGGCGAGAGCGGTTACATTGTCGCGGACCCGAAAGACCCTGACATCGTGTACGCGGGCGGGAATTGGGGCATCATCACGCGGCTCGACCGGCATACAGGCCAGGTGCAGGACGTCACGGTGTGGCCCGTGAACCCGAGCGGGTGGAGCGCAGGCGAACTGCCGCACCGCTTCCAGTGGACGGCGCCAATTGCAATTTCACCTTTCGATTCGAACACTGTGTATATCGGCGGCGAGAAACTCTTCAAGACGACCGATGGCGGAATGAATTGGACAGCGATTAGCCCCGATTTGACGCGCAACGACAAAAGCAAGCAGGTGCCTTCAGGCGGACCTCTTACCATCGACGAGACAAGCGTGGAGTATTACGACACGATTTTCTCCGTCGTGGAATCACCGCTGGAACGCGGATTGATTTGGGTTGGCAGCGACGATGGTCTGGTGCACATCACGCGCGATGGCGGAAAGACGTGGAGTGATGTGACTCCGAAGGGAATGCCGGAGTGGGAGCGCATCGGTTTGATCGCTGCTTCACCGTTTGCAGCCGGAACGGCCTATGTGGCGGCCGACCGGCACCGTCTCGATGATTTTCATCCCTACGTTTACAAAACCACCGACTACGGAAAGACGTGGACGCAAATCACAAATGGCCTGCCGCAATCGGGGAGTTACGTTCACGCGGTGACTGCCGATCCCGTGCGGAAAGGCTTGCTCTATTGTGGGACGGAAACGGGGATTTTCGTTTCGTTCGATGACGGTGCGAAGTGGCAGCCTATGGAGTTGAATATGCCAGTTGTGCCGGTGACGGACATGGTGGTGAAGGATGACGACCTTGTGATTGCGACGAAGGGCCGCTCGTTCTGGATACTCGACGACTTGTCTCCGCTGCGCCAGTGGAATGTCGACATAACCAACGACGCGGCGCATCTCTTCCGGCCGCGCGTTGCATGGCGGACGCGGCTGGGTTCTGCCAACCCGCGTGCTTTCGCGTTGTATGGCCAGAATGCGCCGGATGGTGCGGTCATCAACTATTATTTGAAGACCAAGCCCGCGGATAAAGACAAAATCACCCTTGAAATCCTCGACTCGAGCGGCAAAACCATCCGTAAATGCACCAACGAATCCAAGAAGAAGGATGAGCAGCCTTCCGAGGCGGGCGACGAATTCAATCCAACCGAAGCGATTCCGGCCAAGGCGGGGATGAATCGATTCGTCTGGGATTTGCGTTATGAGACACCCACGCTGATTCCGGGGCAGGTGTGGGACAGCGCGGATACGCCGAAGGGTACGCTCGCGTTGCCGGGGAGCTATCAGGTGCGGCTGACGGCAGAAGGGAAAACGTTCACCGAGCCGCTTACAGTGAAACTCGATCCGCGTGTGAAAAATTCGCCGGAAGATTTGCGCAAAGAGTTCGATCTGTCGCTCAAGATTCGCGATGAGATTTCGCTCGCGGATGAAACCGTGAACGAAATGAACTCCGTGAAAACGCAAATCGCGGAGCTTCGCAAGAGGCTCGGCTCAAACGTGCAAGATAAGCCGATCCTCGCAAGCGCCGACGCTATCGAGAAAAAGATGAAGCCGATTGACGACCAGCTGTGGCAAGGCCAGATGAAAGCCAGCGAAGAAGACTTGAACTATCCCGATGAGATCAACGACCAGCTGAAAGGCATCGCTGAATTTATGGAAGGCTCGGACAACGCGCCTACTGCCGCCGATTACGCGGCATATGCGGACTTGAGCGGCAAAGCCGACAAGTTGATCGCGCAATGGAAGGAAATCAAGCAGAAGGACCTGGCTGGGCTGAACGAACAAATTCGACGCGCTAACATTCCGGCGATCGCGGCGACGCCGCCGTCGGATTCTTCGAAGTAAGGCCTGACTGAGTCCGTGAGGCTTGTGCGGGAACTACAGAGCGTCAGGGCGGTGGTGGCGCGTTCGCGGGTGGCTCAGCTGGGTTGAATAGGGTAATCTGCCGGACGAAGTGGGTAGGGGCACAGCTTGCGCGCCGCTCTGCGGACGCGGAGTCATCGGCACCGAATAGGTGTTACTCGCCGGCAGTTGCAGATAGAGCTTGTGCAGTTCGGATGGCGTCATCGCGCCTTGACGAAGACGGACCGCGACCACAGAGCCGTCCGGCCCGGGTTTTGTGATCCCCCAGACTGTATCGCCCGCCTTCATTGCTTTTACGTCAAGCTTTTGCCCTTTTTCCCCCAGATAGGCGGTTTGCGGGCCAATCGTCGCTACGACGGTCAACTGTGTCGGGCGCATGAGCACCACTTGATGTTTCTGCAAGTCCACCGACGAGACGATGAAAAATTCCTCTCCCTGCGCATTTTTGGGATGCGCCTGCGCCCACGCGGGCATGGAGATGGCAAGAGCCAGCAAAATAGCGATCGCAACAGAAATAAATTTGGAAACTCTATTCATATCGAAGCGCCTCAATGGGGTCTAGGTGTGCGGCGCGGCGCGCCGGGTAATAGCCAAAGAAAATCCCTACCGCCGCGGAGAACAACGCGGCGATGACAATGGAAGATGGGGAAACGAGCGTGGGCCAGTGAAGAGCCCGCGCAATAATCAGCGAACCGCTAACTCCCAGAACAATGCCGACGCTGCCGCCCATAAGGCTGAGTACGATGGCCTCACTCAAGAATTGGCCCTGCACGTCGGATTCAGTGGCGCCCACGGCCATGCGCACGCCAATTTCGCGCGTGCGTTCGGTCACGCTCACCAGCATGATGTTCATGATGCCGATGCCGCCAACAAGCAAAGAAACAGACGCGATGCTGGCCAGCAGAATCGTCATCACCTCGCCCGACTGCGCTTGTGCCTGGGCAAAATCCGTGGGGCTACGAATGATGAAATCGTTGTCTTCATTGGGCCGCAAATGATGGCGCTGGCGGAGAAGCGCGGTGATCTGGTTTTCGGCCGGTTGTATGTCGTCCATCGAATCGGCGGACAACATCATGAAGTGGATCCAATTGATGCCGGCAAGTTTCTTCTGCACGGTCGTGTAAGGCATCAAGATTGTGTCGTCCTCGTCGCCGCCGAAGGGCGAACTGCCCTTGGTCGCTAGGACGCCAACGACCAGAAAAGGCAAATTGGAGATGCGAACTGTCTTGCCGACGGGGTCGTCACTCGGGGCAAAGAGATTTCTTACGACGGTCTGCCCCAGGAGGCACACGTTCGATGCCACGTCGACGTCGCGCTGATTAAATACGCTACCCGCCGCCAGCGCCCAGTGGCGAATCTTCAGATAATCGGGCGAGACGCCGCTTGCGTGCGTGTACCAGTTGTTGCCGCCGTAAACGATCTGCGCGCCGTAGCCCACACTGGGGGAGACCCATTTGATGAAGGGAACCTCGGCGAGAATGGCCGTGCCGTCCGCCTCGGTCAAAGTTTTCGTGGCCTGGCTGCCCATGTGAACGCCGCCCTTATTAATGCTGCCGGCGGAAATGAAAATAATATTGTCTCCCAGGCTCTTGATTTGTTCCTGCACCTGGTTGGACGCGCCCTGGCCGATAGCCACCGTGCAGATTACAGCGCCCACGCCAATAATAATGCCCAGCATCGTAAGCACTGTGCGCATCTTGTTGCGCGCCAGCGCCCGCATCGATACTCGAAGGATTTCGCGAACGTCCAAGTATTTACCGCCTTCCAGGGCCGCCGAACGGAGACCGTGTTCCGCTGGGTCCACCTGAGCTTTGTTCGCCGGTAATGACCTGGTCACCCTGCTGCAGATTGCCGCCAAGGACGGCGGTGCTCGTGTAGTCCGTCAGCCCCGCCTGGATTGCCACGGGGACGGGCTGCTTATTTGCATCGAGCTTCCATACCAATTGCCACCCTCCTACGTGTGAAACGGTCGCTTGCCGCGGGATGTTGTACTGCTTATAGAGTTCTTGTAGTTGCTTGGGCGGTAGCTGCGGCGTAAACGTCAGAGCGATATTCGGCACGAGAAGAACGTTGCTCGCATGGCCCGTCGGGATCGTGATGTATGCCGTTTCGCCGGGCAACAGTTTGCCCTCGGGATTCTCGAAGTCGATGATCGTATTGTAGGTCACGACGTTTTGAACGGTGAAGGCGTTCAAGCGAACCGCGCTGACGCGTCCGTGAAATGATTCGGTGGGATAGGCGTCAACTTGGAAGGTGGCGGCTTGCCCCACGTGAATCTGTCCCGTGTCGGATTCGTCCGTGGCCGCGTAAACTTGCATGCGCGTCAGGTCCTGCGCGATCGTGAAAACGTTCGGGGCTTGCAAGGAAGCGGCGACTGATTGCCCTACTGTGACGTTCCTCGCGACGACCGTGCCGTCGACCGGCGAAACAATAGTCGTATATTGCAAATTCGTCTCGGCCATTTTCAGGTTGCCCTGCGCGGACTCTACCTGTGCCCTGGCTTGCGCGAGCTGGGCCTTCGTCTGATTGACTTGCGCCTCAGCCTGCGTCACGGACGCGTTCGCTGCAACGAAATTTGACTGCGTCTGATCGTTCTGGTCGTGCGAAATGACGCCCTGTTGCGTAAGGTCCGCAATGCGTTTGGCGTTCACTTGCGCGTATTCTGCGTTCGCTTTCAGCTTGGCCACATTGGCCTGGTCGGCAATGATGCTGGCCTCGATGTTTTGAACGTTGGCGACGGCGTTGGCAAGGTTGCCGCGCGCCGTGGTGACCTGCGCGTCGTAGATAGTTGGATCGAGCTGCGCCAATACATCTCCGGCATGAACCTGGGTGTTGAAGTCCGCGAAAATATATTGCACGGTTCCAGAGACGAATGAACCCACGGGGACGGTGGTCAGCGGGTTGATGGTTCCCGTGGCCTGCACGACTGCGGTTATGCTGCCGCGTCTCACTGGCATGGTGATGTAGCGAACTGTCGGCGTCCGCGTTTTGACCACGTATACAGCTATAACAGCCGCGACGATGGCGATTCCAATGAGCCACGAAAGCCCTTTGTGTTTTTGGTAGGATTCTCGGACGGACATGTTTGGTTCTTGACCTCGATTTTTTTAGCGTCGTCGGGCGGGCTCTTCCATCTTCCGCTCTCACCGCTCCACTATAACTGACGCGCCAGACGTGCTGTCGGTTTCACTGCAGACCGCTTCAACTTCTTGGCAGGCGGGTCTCCATGTTACATTGGGCGCCCGGACTTGACCACAGGAGGGAGAATCGTTGGCTTATCGGGATTTGAGAGCCTTTCTTGCGCGGCTGGAACGCGAAGGGGAACTGAAGCGCATCAGCGCGGAAGTGGACCCGGTGCTCGAAATAACAGAGATTACAAACCGCGTGACGAAGGCCGGCGGTCCCGCATTGCTCTTCGAACGGCCTAAGGGATCGAGTGTGCCTGTCGTCATCAACCTTCTGGGAAGCGAGCGGCGCATGAATCTCGCGCTCGAAGTGGATGATATCGATCAGGTGGCGAACCGCGTCCGTTCATTCCTGGATGTGCAAACGCCGCAAGGTTTCCTCGACAAAGTAAAAATGCTGCCGAAGCTGGCGGAACTGGGATCGTTTTTTCCAAAGACGGTCAAGTCTGGGGCGTGCAAGGAAGTGATCCGCAAGGAAGACTTTTCGCTTTCGGCTTTTCCGATCCTCAAATGCTGGCCGCAAGACGGCGGACGCTATATCACCTGGCCGATGGTTATTACGAAAAATCCGGAGACAGGTAAGCGGAACGTGGGCTGTTACCGCATGCAGGTCTTCGATGAACGCACCACGGGGATGCATTGGCAAACCCAAAAGCACGGCGCGGAACATTTCCGCAGCGCGCGCAGCCGCCACGGAACGGGAAGACTGGAAGTCGCGGTGGCCATTGGTGCCGATCCGGCAACCGCTCTTGCAGGAATTTTGCCTGTGCCGCCGGACCTGGACGAATTTATGTTCTCTGGCTTCTTGCGGCGCGACGCCGTCGAACTGGTTCCTTGCGAAACGGTTGAGCTGGAAGTGCCCGCGAATGCCGAAATTGTCTTGGAAGGCTATGTGGACCTCTCTGAGATGCGTGCCGAAGGCCCGTTCGGCGACCATACCGGCTTCTACTCCCTCGAGGGCGAATATCCCGTGTTTCATGTGACTTGCATCACCCACAGGAAGGATCCGCTCTACCTGACCACCATCGTCGGCCCGCCTCCCCAGGAGGATTTTTTCATGGGCCACGCGATCGAACGCATTTTCCTGCCGGTGATGAAGATGCAGTACCCGGAGATCGTAGACGTGGCCATGCCCGCGGAAGGCATCTTTCAGAACTTAATGATTGTCGCGATTCGAAAATCATACCCCGGCCATGCGCGAAAAATCATGAACGCAATCTGGTCGCTCGGACAGGCCATGTTCACCAAGGTAATTGTTGTGGTGGACCACGATGTTGACGTTCAGAATCCGCGGGAAGTTGTGTGGAAAACGCTATGCGCCATCGATCCGCAACGCGATATCGAATTCGTACTGGGTCCAGTGGATACGCTGGAGCACGCATCTCGCCTGCAAGATTTCGGCTCTAAGATGGGCATTGATGCGACCCGCAAGTGGCAGTCGGAAGGATTCGCGCGTCCGTGGCCAGATGAGATTCGCATGGACGCCGCGACAAAATCTCGAGTAGACGCATTGTGGCAATCCTTGGGAATTGACGTTTCGCGTCCGCGGTAGTAACAAATCCTGTCCAGTCGAACAGGGTTCACCTTTCGCACGTTCTTCCGGAATGATGGTGGACTTCCCCCTCGTCCTATTTTTTAATCTCAGAGTGCTCACGATTACCAACTGCACACCAGACGAAGGCGGTTGCTTGACACTTGAATCACTGGGGTGACATAAGGGTACAGCAGTACTGTAACGCAGCTTTTTCGATGGTACCGCCAGTTCGACCGGGTGATCGAAAACTGACGGAACAGCTTTCAAAGACCAACTGACTTTTCGTGGCTGCGGGCATGCCGGCCGATTTTGTGCGTGACGCAATCAGCGAACGAGGGGCGACACGATGTTCGGGATGGGGGAATCGAAAGCTCTGATCGGTCTGGATATCGGGTCGAGCTCCGTCAAGGCGGTCGAACTTAAGAAGACCAAACAGGGCTACGAGCTTGTCAGTTTTGGTATTGAGCCGCTGGCCCAGGATACGGTCGTTGACGGCGCCATCATGGATGCGCCTGCTGTCGCCGAACGCATCAGCTCAATTTTCGATTCCCAGAAAATCAAAATCAAGGACGTGGCCACGTCAGTTTCTGGCCATTCGGTAATCGTCAAGCGCGTTCCCATGCCCGTGATGGGTGAGGACGAGCTCTACGACAGAATCCAGGCCGAAGCGAGCCAGCACATTCCCTTCGATATCGCGGACGTCAACCTCAGCCACCAACTTTTGGAAACCACGGACAGCCAGATGGACGTACTGCTGGTCGCGGTGAAGAAGGACAAGATCCTGAACCATACCAACGTACTGGCTCAGGCCGGTAAGACTCCTGTGATTGTGGATATTGACGCATTCGCGTTGGAAAACTGCTTCGAGGTCAATTACGAACCCGATCCAGCGCAGGTCGTCGCTCTGCTTAATATCGGCGCCAGCGTCATGAACATCAACATCATTCGCGGTTGGACTCCATTGTTCACGCGTGACGTTTCGGTGGGCGGCAACCAGTACACGGACGCGCTGCAGAAAGAGCTCGACCTCAATTATGAAGATGCGGAGCGGCTGAAAATGGGTGGAACCGTGCCCGGCGTTACCGACGAGCAGCGCTCTTCGATTTTGCGCTCCGTCTCCGACATCCTGATACTCGAAATTCAGAAGACGTTCGATTTCTTCCGCGCCACGGCCAGCGGCGAGAACATTCGCCGCATCGTTGTCGCTGGAGGAACGGCGCGCGTCCCCGGATTGCTCGACTTGCTCCGCGAGGAGTTTGGAATGCCGGTGGAAGAACTGTACCCGTTCCGGAAGATTGTTGTGAATCCTGGCCGGCACGACGAAGAGAAAATTCGCGAAATGGCGCCGCGACTCGCGATTGCGGTTGGCCTGGCGCTAAGGAGCTTTGATACCCCATGATTCGGATCAACCTCCTCGGCCAAGAACGGCCGAAAACAACCGGACCGTCGATTCCTCTTGAATCGTCTTTGCGCTTGGTGTTACTCGCGGCGGCGCTGCTCTTAGCCTTTATCGTGCTTTTCGTGATGTACAACCAGAAGTCCAATGAACTCGCGGCCATTAATACGCACATTGCCAGTCTGCAGGCGGAGCGTACGCGGCTGCAACAGACCAAGGCAGAGGTGCAGCAGTTCGAGCAGCAAAAAGCGATTCTGCAGCAGCGCATCAACGTGATCGAGACTCTGCAGGCGAATCGTTCCGGCGGACAACAGTTGTTGCAGATGGTCGCGAATACCGTGGGGCGTTCTGATTCTTTGTGGCTTACATCGCTCGAACGCAAGGGCGACACGTTGAACATCACCGGAGAGGCCGCGTCGATCAACGCGATCGCGAACTTCATCACTCAGATGAAACGCTCGGGATATTTCGACAAGATCGAAATTCAGTCTGCCATCGAGAACGATATCGTAAAAGGCGCGCAGACCTATGGATTCACGATGTCAGCACAAGTCGGCCAGCCCAAACCAGCTGGTGGAATGACGCCCACCGCGCCGGCCCGGCCGGGAAAGAGCTAGGGAGGAGAAATGGCAACCTCGTTCCGTGAAATGTCGTGGCCCGTTCAGGCACTGGCGTTTCTATTCCTAGCCGTGGTTTTGGTCCTTGCGGGGCTCTACGTTCCCGGATTGCCAGTGCAAAGGGAACGTGTTGCTGTGGATGCCGCCAATGCGCAGTTAAAGCCACTGGAAGCTGAAGTCCAAACTTTGCGGGTATACCAGCAGCGGCGCGTGGAGCTTCAGGGCGAGATGGAAGCTTTGCAGAAGCAACTGGCAACGCTGCAGGCAATTGTCCCGGAAAATAAGGAAGTCGACCAATTCATGACCATGTTGCAGGGAGCCGCGTCCGGCGCGGGCGTAATCATTCGCAAGCTCGAAACGCAGCCGGTCGTTGCGAAGGAATACCACTACGAGATGCCGTTCAAGATTACCGCTGACGGGCCCTATTACTCGGTACTGGACTTTTTCGCCCGCCTGTCCCGGCTGTCTCGCATCATCAATGTGGGCGACGTGAAACTGAATGAGATAAAGCCCGGGGCGAACTCAAGCCAATTTCGGATGCTTCCAGGATCGACAGTAACCGGTGAGTTCACGATAGTGACATTTTTCTCGAAGCCGGCGGACGAAGTTGCGGCGAACGCAAAGGCTGCAGGTCCGGGCGGAAAGCAGTAACGCGATGGGGCGGAGAAACATGGAGCGCTTGAAAATATTCGCCAGAGCGGTTGCCCTTTTGACATTACTGGCATGGTGTGTGTCCTTTTCCTGGGCTGGCCAGGGCCAAGGCCAGAAACCACCCGCAAAGACGCCTCCTGCGAAGCCCACAGTCAGCCACGAACGTGATCCTTTTGCTCCGCTGATCCAGACAGGCGAAAGCGGAGGCCGTCTAAATTTACCGCCGGGAATCGCCGGCTTGCAGGTCTCCACATTGCAGCTGGAAGGCATGGTGAAGACGACTGAGGGCATGGTGGCAGTAGTTTCGAACCCACAAGACCGTGTTTATTTCCTTCACGATGGCGATCACCTGTATGACGGCGTCGTCGAGAAGATTGCCCTGGATCAAATGACGTTTCAGCAGGAAAGCAAAGACGCGTTTGGCAGGACCGTGCAGCGTGAAGTCACCAAACGACTCTACCCGATAGCAGGAGACGAGCAATGAGCAAGATTTGGCGGCCGTTAGGGCTTGCCTGCCTCACGGCAGCGAGCC
>DASYYR010000003.1:0-43446 GCA_035933575.1 Candidatus Acidiferrales bacterium
GGACCTCCCTTGGCCGCGCCCGAATGCTAGACGGCAGGCGTTCTGGTTGCCCGTTTACTTATGTTGTCCTCGGAACTCCGAAAGCCAGCAAAATCGCGCCTTCCGCCGCCAACTCAACATAAATACAACCACCACATAATCCGCATTATGTTGGGCACGACATAAGCAGGACTACATCGGCTTGTACGGCGGCGACGCGAAACTCCTCAGCGAAAGCCTCGAATACGTTCAGCGGACAGCAACACAAATTCTCAACGCAATCGGCGCGGATGATTCATCCGCGCGGCCCGCTTAAGTGCGGGCGTGCAAGAGCATCAGTCCTGGGCGAATCGGGGGAACTCTCAACTGGCGCAAGCAGTGGGTACTGCCGTATCACCACTGAGGTAGTACAATCTCGCGGTTGGCCTCGCCTTCGGACACTTGGAATTGGCCAGTTGTGCTTGAGTTTCCGAGCCGATGAGCCGGGATCAACAGGGTTGAGATTCTGAACGCATAGGACATCAATGCAAGCTGCGCAGGTTAGAACGAAAGAACGAGTCTCGAATCATGGCGAGGTGCTGACCGGGCATCGCGAGGTCATCGCCATGCTCGATCTAGTGAAGCAGGAAACGGAACGAATCGACTCCCGGTTCCTCGAACCTGCTTGTGGCGACGGAAACTTCCTGACTGTCATTTTGGACCGCAAGTTGGCGGTTGTTGAGAAGCGCTACGGCAAGTCACAGTTGGACTTTGAGCGGTACGCCGTCCTAGCCGTCTCCTCGATCTACGGCATTGATATTCTGCCTGACAATGTCCGCGATTGCCGACGAAGGCTCTTTGAGATATTCGACGTAAGCTACACGCGTCTATTCAAGGCCGCCGTGAAGGACAAGTGCCGCGAGGCGGTGCGGTTTATTCTCGAACGCAACATCATTTGGGGCGACGCCCTGACGCTCAGGACAGTAGGTGAGAAGCCGGGCCATATCGTCTTTTCGGAATGGTCGCCGGTCAACGGGAGCATGCTGAAAAGGAGAGACTTCACGTTTAGCGAATTGCTTCGCCATGAGGAGGCCATGCAAGCCCCTTTGTTCCCTCGTTTGGACAGCGAGGAGCAGTTGCCCCTTTTCTCCGACCTTGGTGAACATGTCTTTATCCCCACTCCAGTAAGGGAATATACGCCGATCCATTTCTTGGAGATCGCCCGTGTCGGAGAATAACTATAACCCGGACGTTTTAAGCTGCATCGCGAATCTCAGCAGCGACGAGGTCTTCACGCCGCCGCAACTGGTGAACCAGATTCTTGACGTGCTCCCCGCGGACCTCTGGAGCAACAAGAAAAGCACCTTTCTTGACCCAGGCTGTAAATCAGGGGTGTTCCTCCGAGAAATCGTTAAGCGCCTCGACAAAGGACTAGAGAAGTACATTGCAAATCGCCAGAAGCGGCTGGACCACATCTTCAAGAATCAAGTATTTGGCCTCGCCATCACGGAGTTGACGGCCCTGCTTTCTCGTCGGTCCGTGTACTGCTCCAAAACAGCTAATGGAAAGTATTCCGTATGCGAAGCTTTCGACAACCCGAACGGCAATATCCATTTCGTGCGCATTAATCATGAATGGAAAAACGGCCAGTGCCTTTTCTGCGGGGCCAGTCAGGCTGAGTATGATCGCGAAAAAGAACTGGAGACGCACGCCTACGAATTCATTCATACCGAAAAGCCAGAGGAGATATTCAAGATGAAATTCGACGTCATTGTCGGCAATCCGCCGTATCAACTCGACACGGGTGGCTTCGGGCGACAGGCGAAGCCGATCTACCAACTTTTTGTTCAACAGGCCAAGAAGCTGAATCCTCGATTTCTCACGATGATCATTCCGTCGCGATGGTTCGCTGGCGGTATGGGGCTAGATGAGTTCCGCGAGTCAATGCTCAGTGATAACCGGCTACGCTCAATTGACGACTATCTTCGCGCATCGGACGCTTTTCCAGGAGTGGGACTTAAGGGCGGCGTATGCTACTTCCTCTGGGACCGGGACAATGCTGGGCCCTGCCAAGTCACCACTCACTTCAAGGACTGGCCTATCTCGACCGTCAGCCGTCCGCTTCTTGAAAAGGGCGCTGACGTGTTCATCCGTTTCAACCAAGGCCTGACTATCCTTAAGAAGGTCGTTGCGGTCGAAATGGGGAGTAGCAAGTCTCTCGATCTCCCGGAAGCTAAGAAATTCATGAACCTGGTCAGTTCGATTGGTGCATTTGGGCTTGACAGCACCTTCAGGGGCAAAGAGCAGAAGGCAGAAAATGATCTCAAAGTCTACAGGAATGGGGGGGTAGGCTATGTTGCAAGATCTAAAATAACGAAGGAACGATCCGTCTTCGACAAATGGAAAGTCTTCGTTGGTCGCGCTGCTCCCGGCACGGGAAACAAAGACACGTATCCGCACAAAATCATCAGCACACCGTTCATCGGCGAGCCTGGAAGCATTTCCTCGTGGACATATATGTATATCGGACCCTTCGACTCCAAGAAACAGGCTGAAAGCGTACTGTCCTACCTAGCCTGTCGGCTAACACGATTTCTGATTCTTCTGCACAAGCCATCCCAAGACACAACGCGAAAGGTCTACACCTTCGTGCCAACCCAGAAGTGGACGAAGCGGTGGACGGACGAGGACCTCTACGCGAAATATGGCATCTCCGCTAGCGAGATCGCGTTCATGGAAAAGGTTGTCCGCCCGATGGAAGAAGAAAATGAGTGACGGTTTCTTCCCTCCGCGCCCTGCATCGCGCCCAACCATTTACGCTTACGAGGATACGAATCCGCAGTACGTGGGTCTGCTGAAAGTCGGTTATACAACCGTGGATGCGCAGGCCCGCGTTGCCCATCAGTATCCGACGTTGCGTCCCGGCAAGCTCCCTTATCGAATCGTCCTGGAAGAACCTGCCATGCGGAACGACGGAACGGTATTCACTGACCGCGATGTACATCGGATGCTCCGACTCGACGGCGTCAAGAACCCAGACGGAGAGTGGTTTCGATGCACGGTGGATAAGGTCAAGGCGGCGATCATCGCCGTCCGGGACGGCCAACTGAACGAGGAGAACCGGTCACTCGACTTTGCAATGAGGCCGGAGCAGAAAGCGGCTGTCGAAAAAACCGCCGCCTACTTTGCCAGCTGGCGCAAAGAAAAGGGCAATCGGAACAAGCCGCCACACTTCCTTTGGAATGCCAAGATGCGTTTTGGAAAGACCTTTGCCGCTTATCAGTTGGCGAAGAGGATGGGATGGCGGAAAGTTCTAGTCCTGACGTTTAAACCGGCAGTGCAAAGCGCCTGGGAAGAAGACTTGAAGACTCACGTGGACTTCAAGGGCTGGCAGTTCATCTCACCTGGCGGTTTGTCATACACGAACGCCGACAAGAAGAAACCCTTTGTCTGTTTTGGCTCGTTTCAAGATTACCTCGGGCGTAACCCAAACACCGGCGGCATAAAGACAAAGAACGAATGGGTGCACTCCACGAATTGGGACTGCGTGATCCTCGACGAATACCATTACGGAGCGTGGCGGGAGAATGCGAAAGACCTCTTTGAAGCCGAGGACGAGGTCGAGGTCGAATTCGATGAAGGCGAAGGCATCGAGGACTTTGACGAAGAACTGATGCCTATCACAACGGATGCCTATCTTTATCTGTCCGGGACCCCGTTCCGAGCGATTGCCTCCGGCGAGTTCATCGAAGAACAGATCTACAACTGGACTTACTCCGACGAGCAACGGTCGAAGCGGGATTGGAAGGGTGCCAACAACCCGTACGCCGCATTGCCCCGCATGGTGCTCATGACCTATCAACTCCCAGACGCGATCCGGGAAATCGCGATGCAGGGCGAGTTCAACGAGTTCGACTTGAACGTGTTCTTCTCAGCCGAGGGGGTTGGCGAAAAGGCGAAGTTCAAGTATGAGGACGAAGTTCAGAAGTGGCTGGACCTAATTCGCGGGTCGTTTCTGCCGACCACTGTTGATAACCTAAAACTAGGTGTGCATAAGCCGCCGCTGCCCTACTCAGACGCTCGGCTTCTGAGCGTGCTTTCACACACGTTCTGGTTCCTTCCCAGCGTGGCTTCCTGCTACGCAATGAACAACCTGCTGGCGAAAAAGCAGAACGGCTTCTATCACGATTACAAAATTGTCGTCGCAGCGGGGAGCGCCGCCGGGATCGGCGTCGCGGCTTTACCGCCCGTTTTGGAAGCGATGGACGAGCCACTCAAGTCTAAGACTATTACGCTTTCGTGCGGGAAGCTAACAACAGGCGTGACCGTGAAACCATGGACTGGCATCCTCATGCTCCGCAACTCATCCAGCCCAGAAACGTACTTTCAAGCAGCATTCCGTGTTCAATCGCCTTGGACCGTGCGGAACCCGGACGGCGACTCGCCCAATAAAGAACAAATCATCAAAGAAGAGTGTTACGTCTTCGATTTTGCTCCAGACCGAGCGTTGCGGCAGATTGCGGATTACAGTTGCCGGTTGAACGTCGATGAAACAAACCCCGAAAAGAAGGTAGCGGAGTTCATCAACTTCCTGCCTGTCCTCGCCTACGACGGTAGTTCTATGAAGCAGATTGACGCCGCGGGAGTTCTCGAAATGGCCATGAGCGGCACAACCGCAACGCTTCTTGCGCGGCGCTGGGAGAGCGCGTTACTGGTCAACGTGGACAACGACACTTTGCGCCGCTTGATGGATAACAAAAAGGCTATGGACGCTCTCATGAGCATCGAGGCTTTCCGCAATCTCAATCAGGAGATCGAGACCATCATCAACAAATCGGAGGCCGTGAAGAAGGCCCGCAAGGAGGCCAACGACGAGGAGTTATCCGAGAAGGAGAAGAAGGAATTAACTGAACAGGAGAAAGAATACAAGACATTGCGGAAACAGATTCAGGAGAAGCTCATTAAATTCGCCACGCGAGTTCCAATTTTCATGTATCTGACCGACTACCGGGAGCGCTCGCTGAAGGATGTGATTACGCAGCTTGAACCTGGCCTGTTCAAGAAGGTCACGGGCCTGACCGTGACAGACTTCTCGTTGCTTGTCAGCCTGGGACTCTTCAACAGCGCTTTGATGAACGACGCCGTCTACAAATTCAAGCGCTATGAGGATGCCAGCCTGAGTTACACCGGGATCAATAAGCACGAAGGCGACGAGGACTTTGGACTGTACGACACGATCATCACCCGCAAGGATGCGCAGCAGGTTTTTGAGAATATGCCCGCACGCAACCGCTAACGAGTCCGAGCTTCGTTTCACACGTCAATTTGAGCAGTAAGAAGAATTCAAACCAACTTTTCTGAAACAGCCTTTCTCCGAAGAAGTTACAAAAACATTCCTAACGTTAGTCCTACTCCTTTGCCCTTCCTGCTTAAAACCTGCGCCTGAACCGCCCGCTTGTGCTGTGCAAGGGTCTGCGCTTCGCTCCGATAAACGCCAACACCGCGCCCTTGACAGCGCGGACGGCCAGGCGCTCCCCCCCCCGCCAGGAAGGGCATTTGCTTTTAATGCGCCGCTCTCTGGCGTCGCCTAGAAAGCAAAAATCAAACCACGAAAGGAGTTCTTTCCAATGCATCAAATCACGAAGCAACCGCTTTTCCCGCTTGGCCAAATCGTCGCCACACCGGGCGCGCTGGCCGCTCTCGAAAAGGCTGGACAGCAACCGCACGAGTTCCTCTCACGCCACGTTCACGGCGAATGGGGAAACGTGCCCGACGAAGACCGCAGGGAAAACCAATTCAGTCTCGAACGCGGATTCCGGCTCTTGAGCAGTTATCGCACCGCCGCGAATGAGACCATCTGGGTTATCACCGAGGCCGACCGCACCGTAACCACCCTTTTGTTACCGGAAGAATATTAAAAATCAAAAAAGGAGACGAAAAGAATGAACGCAGCGACAGCAGTAAGCACGAGCAAGGCAGCATCCCTTGTCCCGGTAAGTGTTCAAGAAATTCCGTTGAGCAAAATCTCGGAATCGAAGACCAATCCCCGCCGCCAGTTCGACGAAACCAAGCTCGCCGAACTTACGGACAACATCAGGCAGTACGGCGTGCTCCAAGCCATCCTCGTGCGCCCCATCGGCACGGCAAACAGCTTCGAAGTCGTGGCAGGAACGCGCCGATACCGCGCATCGAAGCTCGCTGGACGAGAAACGATTCCCGCTACCGTTCGCGAACTGACCGATACGCAGTGCCTCGAATTGCAGTTGATAGAAAACCTCCAGCGGTCTGACGTTCACGAACTGGACGAAGCGCAGGGTTATGCTGCCCTCATGCAACTCCAACCAGAGAACTACACCGTTGAAACCATCGCCGCAAAAGTGGGACGGTCTGAGGCTTACGTGTATGCCCGTCTCCGGCTTCTCCATCTCGTTCCCGAAGCGAGGCAGGCGTTCTACGAAGCTAAGCTCACTGTGGCGCATGCCTTCGAAATGGCTCGCTTGCAACCGAACGACCAGCAACGCGCCCTGCAGGAATGCTTCCCGCAGCATCGCAGCGCCGCCGCGATCTTGAAAGACAGAAAAGCGGAAGCGGTCACTGTGCGGGAGCTACGCCAGTGGATTGAACGGGAAATCCATCTCGACCTCACAAACGCACCGTTCGATCCGCAGGATGAAACCCTTCTGCCATCAGCGGGAGCGTGCGCCCGCTGTCCGAAGCGCACAGGAAGTAATCCGTTGCTTTTCCCCGAAGTACGGCAGAAGTCCATCTGTACCGACCGCGAATGCTACCGCGCAAAGGTGGAAGCCTTTGTGCAAATTCGAGTCAAGCCGCTTGAGGAAAAGGGCGAGAAACCTCTGCGCGTCTCGCAAGCTCCATCATGGCAGGCGAACGGGCACGCGCGGGATGTGCTCGTCGAAGGCCAGTTCCTGAGAGCCAAAAGCAAGAGCGAATGCCCGCACACAAGGCCCGCAGTGCTTATCGACGGCAAAGGCGCAGGCGCAATCTTCCACGTTTGCCGCGATGAAAAATGCCCCGTGCATTCTCGCATCACTCGTTACGAACCAACACCACAGGAACGTGCCCAACGTGCCAAAGAGAGATTGGCCGAGCGCATCGAGAAGCAGTCGCGCATCCGCATTCTTGATGCGGTTCGCAAGAAGTTGCCCGATACTCTCCCTCGTGCCGACGTGGAGATGATTGCTCTCGACTATTTCCGTCGATTGGGTCACGACAATCACCGCCGCGTATGCCGCGTCTACGGGTGGGAAGAGAAGAAGAGCAAGACATCATGGGGCGGACAAGCTGTGGACTACGAGAAAATCGCAACGGCAACAGTCGAAGGCATGACCGCCGCTGACCTGCACCGTTTTCTCGTTGTATGCGCTCTTGTGTCCGATCTGTATTGCCCCGGATACAATCCGCAGCAGGCGCTCGCAAAGGATTCAAATCTTGCACGCGCCGCTGCGCGGTACAAGGTCAATTCGGCGAAAATCGCCGCAGCCGTCCGAGCCGAACTGACGAAAGCGAAAGATAAATCGCCAAACCCAAAAACTGGAAAGAAAGCAGCAAACAAACTGAAGCGCAAATCCGAACCCGCAACAGACAAAACACAGCGTTAAACTTCAAAATGCGTGGGCCGTGCTTGAAGAGACGGCCCACCGCAATCGCTCATTCGTATCGCAAAGCGACCATTGGATCGACGCGCATCGCCCGCCGCGCAGGGAAATAGCCGGCAATCAACCCGATGAAAAGCAGCGCCAGTGAGGCTCCAGTAACAGAAAACATATTGTTCGGCGAAACTCCATAGAGCATTGTGGATAGCAGGCGCGAAACCGCCAGCGAGCAAAGCACGCCGAGTAGAATCCCCGCGAGAGAAAGAACCACGGCTTGGCGCAGAACGAGTCGCATAATGTTGCGTCGCTGTGCTCCGAGAGCCATGCGAATGCCAATTTCGCGAGTGCGCCGCGTCACGTTCTGTGAAATCAGTCCATACAGACCCATGCAAGCCAGCAGCAACGCGAAACCGGCAAAAAAGCTGGAGAGCATCGCGGAGAGCCGCTCCTCGATGAGCGATTGGCTCTGCGCTTCTTCGAGCGTCATGCTGCGCGCGACAAACTGGAAACCGAAGGAATCGATGGCCTGCGAGATGGCAGAAATCAGGCTCAATGGATTTTGCGCGGCGCGGACGAAGAGATAACTGCTCTCCCCAGTGGGGTTATCCTGCAGCGAATCAGTGAAAAGGTTGAGAGGATGAGCGTCTCGCGGATTGTACAGCCGTGCGTCGTTAACGACTCCGACGATCTCAAGATTCGGGAAGTAAGGAGTCGTGCCGATGCGAACGTGCGCGCCGATGGCGTTGCCGTGAGGGAATAGCCGTTTGGCGAGGCTAGACGAAATAATCGCAACGGGAGGCTGGTGCGGCCCGTCGCTCCAGGCGAAGTCGCGCCCCTGCAAGATCTTCATGCCAATCGCATCGAAAAAACCAGGAGCAGAGGTGGAAATGTCGCACATTGGGCTTCTCGAGACGTAAGCGGCGCTGATTGGGGCTACGTTGTCAGTATAGGGATTTTCTCCCGTACCGGGAACGACGCTGCCCAGCCCGGCAGCGCGAACTCCGGGCAGGCCGCTGATGCGCCCAATCAGTTCGCGATAATACGCGACCACATCGAAATTCTGCGCGGCGCCGGGGCGCTTCAGCATCATGACATTGAGCACCGACGCTCGTTTGAAACCAAGATTAGCTGAGCGCAGGTTCCAAAACGAGCGCGTGAAGAGTGTGCTGGCAAGCACGAGCATCAGTGACAGCGAAATCTGCGTGACGATCAGCCCCTGTCCCAGCAGGCCGCTGCCGCCGGCAAAGCTTCGCGAATCCTGGCGCAGCAGGGCGGCAGGATTAACAACCGCGGCCCGCACAGCGGGCGTGAGTCCGAAAAGAATCGCGGTAAGGACGGCCACTGCGGCGGTGAATGCGAGCACGCGAAGATCAGGGTGAAGGTCAATCGTGATTGGCGTGAGCGCCTGCCGCGTCAAGAGAGCGAACAACCAGCGCGTCCCCCAAAAAGCAAAAGCCAGGCCGAGCGCCGCGCCGGCGAACGAAAGCAGCAAGCCTTCGAGAAGAGTTTGCGTCGCAATGCGCAACGGCCCCGCGCCCAGCGCCATGCGGACGCTGGTTTCGTGCATGCGGCCCGCGCCACGAGCCAGCATCAAGCTGGCGAGATTGACGCAAACCACCAGTTGCATCAGAACCACGATGCCCATCAAGTAAAAAAGCGGCTTCCAGTACTGCGCGCGGTCATCCCAACCAGGCCCGTGCGCGGCGGACGTGACGTACAGCCCCATCGAGAGATATTGCTGCCGCCGCTCGCCTTTTTCGTCCGCGGGAACGACTTTCGCCACAATTCCCGGCCAAATAGTGCTGAGTTGCGCGCGGGCCTGCGGAATGGACACGCCGTTTTTCAGGCGGCCGATAATGCTCAACCAGAGGTAGTGACCGCTTGTTATCTGGAACGGGAGATCGGATACAGCAATACCGTAGGCAGTGATGGGAACGGTGATCTCGGGCGGAGCGCCTGTATTCAGGCCGGCGAATCCTTCTTGCGTAACGCCGATGATCGTAAATGGCTGGCCTTTCAGGAGAATTTGCTTGCCTAACACTGCCTGATCGCTGCCGAAGCGGCTCCGCCAGAATCCGTAGCTGATCACCGCGACATGGGAAATCGGCCCGTTGAGATTTGCATCAGCGGGCTCGATCAGTCGGCCCAGTATCGGGCGCTGGCCGAGCTCAGAATAAAATTCGCCGCCGACGTACATGACGTTATTGCGAGCCAGCTTGCCGTTCACCTCCACATCGGACGGGCCGCCATCCTGCCAGGCGAAGATACCGGAGAAAACTCGCTGGTTGCGCTGGAGTTCCTGGAACATGGGCAGCGAGAAATAGACGTGCTGCCCATTGTGAAAAATGACTCGCAACTCGACGAGCTGCTCGGCATGCGGCACGGGCAGCTCGCGATAGAGCAGCGCATTGAGCAGCGTAAAAATGGCGGTGCCCGCCCCGATGCCCAGCGCAAGCGTCAGAACCGCGACTGCCGTGAATCCCGGCGACTTGCGCAACATGCGGAGGCCGTAACGCAAGTCTTGAATCAGCGTCCCCATACTATCTCCTGTCTCTGGGCCAAGGAGCACGCGCGATCAATCGTACCGCAAGAATGGTATTTCGTTCCAACTTATCCGACAGTTCCGGACGAGTGGTCGGCAACTCGGAAGTGACCAAAACGCTCTTGGCTGTTTCTTCCTGCTAGCTGCTGACGCGAGTCTGCTTCTCAATCCCGATTCTCACTGAGTGCGGCGCGTCACCTTTTTCAGCCGTACATTTTCTTGGGCACGGCTTCGGGCTAATTCCTGCGCCCGGCAGCTTCGCGTCTTCTGCTTTCACGGGTCCCCCGGAATGCATCGGTTCCTCCCATAAAGCAGCCGCTCGCTTTGGGAGCAGAAGCCTCTCGCTTATCGGGTGCCTCAAGAAAATGAGGCAGAAAAAGGAGAAAAAATCATGTCTTACCTTAACTCAGTGACGATAATCGGATTTGTTGGAGCCGACCCGGAGCAGCGCCAAGCGCGGAACAACAACGGCTCGAAATTCACCGTTCTTTCCGTCGCCACGCAGCGATCGTGGAAGAACGCGCAGGACGAGTGGTCCTCGAAAACCGAGTGGCACCGCGTTTGCATCTTCCGTCCGCGACTGGCGGAACACGTCGCGACGGCGATCAAGAAAGGCGCGCACGTACTCGTTGAGGGCAGCCTCATCAGCACCGCGTACGAACGCGAAGTCGGCAAGGGCAAGAAAGCCAAGACCACCAAGCAAACCTTTTGGTGCATTCGCGCCGATGTCGTGCGCAAACTCGATCGCGGTGAGCCTGAGCCGGAAACAGTCGTTTCCGGTTCTAACGCTTCAGACGGAGTTGCTCAAACGTCCGATGGCGCCCCGTTCTAGGCGTCAAGTGCATCGGCCCTCCGACTAAAATCGGAGGGCCTTTTTTTTGCCTGGACGCAATCGTGCAAATGCTCTCACCCGTTTCTCCACAACAGGATTGAAAGAAGGGGCCGCTTGTAACACAATCGCGAAAAGGAGACAGAGTTGGATCTCGCGCCCAGGTGCCCGGCCGAAGATGTGTCGAAATGGCTCCATGAGGGGAACACCCCGGAACTCCGTACTTTCCTACAGAACCGCCATGAGGCCCGGTTCTTTGGCCCGATCGAATGCCTTCGAACGGCCTCGAATACGCATGACGGATACGGGTTTTCGATGATGGCTCTATGTTGCTTGTTGGTTGAGACCATCCAATGCTACCGAGAAGGTATGCCGAGTACGAGCGAAAAAGAGTGGCGCGAACTCGTGAGCATCCAAAACAACGAGTTAGTCCCAAGCAATTATCGACTGCCGCAGGGCATACCTAAGAACGGTTCCGGGGTTTTCGAGCAGTTTTTCCGTGATTTTCAAAGCTTCTTCCCCAACGTAAATGGTCCAGATTTTTATCGCAACGTCAGAAATGGACTATTGCATCAAGCCCAGACGAAGGACGGCTGGACCATCGATACGTTGGGTTCTCGTGTTTGTGAGCCTGCGCCCAAGAAACACATCAACCGGAACCTTTTCTCCCGAGCATTGAAAACCGCATTTAACCACTATCTTGCCGACCTAGCGACAAAGCGTTGGAACGATCCCGAATGGAAGCACGCAGCGACCAAGGTGTGGTGGTTGATCCGAATAAGTCGCTGATCTAAAACTGGCTTTACCTTGGTGTTACTCTATCCTCAGAAGACCACGCCCTATTTTGTCTACTAGGAGCATACTAGTTTTTTGAGATTGTGCGAGGTGGAGCAGGATGCGGAATCTCTTTGCTAACCTATTTGGCAAACAGCCGCCGAACCAAGGGAGCCAAAAGAATGCGGAATCAGAAAGCCTAGCCACCTTCAAGAAAGGCGACCTCATAGGAGGCGAGTATGTGATTTACAAGTTCCTTGGGAAGGGCGGCTTCGGTGAGGTGTACCTAGCCTACGATATAAGAGCCGGATCACTATCATTTCGCGCCCTCAAAACGATTCGTACTGACCTTCTTGCTGATGCCGTATCCAGAGAGGCGTTCAAGAGAGAGGCCCTGCTCTGGGTGAACCTCGAGGAGCACCCGTTTATCTTAGTTGCGCGGCACGTGTTTGAATTCTCCCGGCGGCTGTTTGTGGGCATGGACTACATAGCCCCTGACGCGAGAGGACGAGTGAGTTTGGCAGACCATCTTGCTGGTACCCGGGGCCCTTTGGATACGGAAGAATCCCTCAAGTGGTCAATCCAGTTCTGCTATGGAATGGAGCACGCTTTTGAACGAGGAATCAAATGCCACCGGGACATTAAGCCGACGAACATTCTGATCACTCAGGACGGCATACTCAAAATCAGCGATTTTGGTCTAGCTTTGGCGGCGCAAGCGGCCTGGAAGGAAGAACCTGGCTCGGTAGTGACGGAAAAGCATGACGGTAGTTTTGGGTTGAGCCTTCTTCGGGCAGACGGCACGAGAGTTTGCGGGACGCCAGGCTATATCGCTCCAGAGATTGTTCTCGGCAGCCAAGCGGATGTGCGAAGCGACATTTACAGCTTTGGACTCGTAATGTGGCAAATGGCCAAGGGTAGTCCTACACCGCCGTTCCATGTCTCATACAACAAGGTTGCAAGTATTGAAGAATATCTGCACAGGGTACTTGACCGGCAGTTAAAGAAGCGCATACCCGATGTGGGAAGTCCGATGCAATCGGCCATCGAACGCTGTCTCGCGCCGGAGCCTTCGAAGCGTTATGCGAGCTTTGAGGAATTGAGAAGAGAACTTGACCAGATCTTGTGCCGATGCACTGGCCGCGTTATCGAACCGCCAGAGACCGAGATTCGTACTCTGGACTTTTGGAACGAAAAAGGTATCTCGCTCGATGAACTCGGCCGACATGAAGAGGCCATCGCCTGCTACGATAAAGCCCTTAAAATCGATCCTCAAGGCGTCAACACTTGGAACAACAAGGGAATTGCCCTCAAGATGCTGGGTCGCTATGAGGAAGCGATAGTCTGCTACAATAAGGCCCTGGAAATCCATCCAGATTCTGCTACGGTCTGGTTGTGCAGGAGCAATGCTCTGTGGGGAGCCCGCCGATCTGCCGAGGCGATCAGTTGTCTCGCCAAAGCTTTGGAAATCGACCCGCGACTCACATACGCCTGGTCCACTAAGGGCCAAATCCTTTACCAATTTGGTCGCCATGAAGAAGCCTTGAACTGCTTCGACAAGGCGATAGACATCGAACCCCTGTTTGCTCGTGCGTGGTATTTCAGGAGCTTCGCCTTGAAGGCGCTCGGCCGGTTGGAGGAAGCCGCGGTCTCTCTAACTAAAGCCGAGGAAATCGATCCTCAATGCGAGGACGATTTGAAACAGCACTTGGCGGCACAGGGCGACTGCGGCGCGGCACCGAGCTCAGAGAAACCGCTTGAGGTAGCTCCTGACAACGTCGGCGCATGGAATGACAAGGCCATCGCCCTGAAATCATTAGGCGCGTTTGACGCGGCTATCCTGTGCTTCGACGCGGCGCTTGAAATTGAGCCACGAAATCCTGCTTTGTTGGCCAACAAAGGCGCGACACTGCGTGAGGCGGGACGGCTCGAAGAGGCCCTGCTTTGCTATGATAAAGCTGTTGAGATTGATCCCCAATCCGCCGACGCGTGGAATAACAAGGCCGCTGCTTTGGCCGCCGTCGGCCGATTCCGAGAGGCCGCCGATTGCTTTGAAAAGGTGTTCGAGATCGATTCGCACCCAAAGTAACCCAAGTGCATTCTTGAAATAGAATGCGACCACGCCTTGTGATTAGCTTTTTTCGGGTTTGTCCATGCTCGGCCGAAAACACAAAGTCTTTTTAGCTTGCCTTATCGCTGGCGTTCTCCTAGCGGCTGTTGCCCTCTATTTTGTTGGGCGATCACCGCGAACTCCATGGGGCTCGCTGTCGGGCCGCGCTAACGACTCGCAACCAAACGATGTCCATGGCTTGCTTGCCAAAGCAAACTACTTTTATTGGCTCCATAACCTTCCCCAAGCTACGCCTCTTTACGAACGCGCCGAACTGCTTGCTACTCAGGCGAACGATGCGCCCGATGCCTTATATGCGAAGATCGGTCTAATTCGTTCCACGGATGGGATGTCTTTTCCCGAGCTCTCCGCGTTCATTGCGGCTCAGCTCAAGACTCCCTTGGTCCAGCACGACCCGGAACTGCGCCTTTGGTGTCTCGGCGTAAAAGGCGACGCCGATGATGAGGTGAATGCCGCTGCGGCAAAGCAAGACTGGCAGCAGGTATTAAATCTTGCCCAGTACCTCGGGCAAAAGGAGTGGGCCAATCGCGCTACCGGCGAGTTGGGGCTGGTGGGTTTTCTTCAGGGCGACGTGAGCCAGGCCAGCCGCCTAATGGGCAAGGCACTCTTGACGGCGGTGGCTCAGAGCGATTCCGGCACAGAGATTCGATATCTGGAAATTGTTGGGAACGGATTCAACGCGCTCAATCGCACCTCCGAGGCGATGTTTTTCTTCAATCGAGCAATCGGGATAGCGAACCGCGACCATGATGTGGGCACTCCTTTTATGGCTTACGAAGGCAAAGCCGAAGCGCTTGCCGCCTCGGGCAAGATGGATGAGGCAGAATCCTTGATGCAGCGCACTCTCGCAGAAGCTCAAAAAGAGAAGATGTTGGAGCATGAAGGCCAGGACATGCTGATCCTTGGCGAGTTTGCGATTCGGTTAAATCAAAAAGCGCAAGCACAGCAGTATTTCAAAGAGGCTTTCCAATCCGCTACGCAGATGGGTCTCCAACGCGTTGCGATGCAATCATGCTTTGATTTGTCCAATTCGCTCGAAGAGCAGGGCGATCTTAAAGGAGCTCAGGACGTACTCAACCAAGGCCTTGAAATCAGCCGCAACGTCGGAGACACTTACTATCTCCCCCGCGCTTTGGACGCTCTCGCGCAACTCAAGGCAAAAATTGGCCAGCCTGACCAAGCTCACGTTCTCTACAGGCAAGCCGAGGACACGATTGACGGAATGCTTCTCCGCTTCCCCGGCGCGTATGCCGAGAGTTCGCTTCTAAGCGCGATGAGCATGACGTATCTCGATGACTTCAAGTTGTCAGCCAGACAAAACGACGTGAGTGCCGCGTTTGATGCCATTGAGCGCGCGCGAGGCCGCTCGATTCTCGACAACATGAGGGGAAAGGCAAACGATCCCCCGCGTAGTGTGGCGAACTCTCAGGTCCAAACTGAAATCTCGAAAATTCAGACGCAGCTGCTCGATTCTAACGACCCTAAACAAAGAGCGAATCTTCTTGAAGACCTGACTGAGCAAGAGGACAAGCTCGGCTACATTGACGAAGCTCTGACCACAGATCAGCGGGGCATTACGACGCATCCAGTTGCCCTCCAGACTGCCCAGGCGAGCCTTCAGCCCGATGAAACAATTCTCGAATACGTTCTTGCCGAGCCCAACTCGTTCTGTCTCGCTCTCACCCGCAATGACGCAGTAATCGTTCGGCTGGGAGCCGGTCGCCAGCAAATCGAACAGCTAACGTCTCAATATCTCTCCAATGTAATGGCAGGCAAATACGGAAGCCAAGAAGCAAGAAAACTTTACTCCCTGCTACTGACGCCAGTTCCGAATTCTCTGCGGCTGAAACGATTGGTCATCATTCCTGACGGATCGCTTTACAGCTTGCCGTTCGACTCCCTGCTCGGTACCCACGGGCAATACGCTCTCCAATCTCACATTGTCAGCTATGCTCCGTCGGTGACCGTTCTGAATTTTCTAACGAACCGCCACCGCGCACACCAGCCACAAATGGCGTTCTTGGGGATTGGAGACGTTCCCTATGACATGGAACCGCAGGCCGATGAATCGGGAGCGAGCCGAGGCGTTGTCCGTACCGTGTCGCGGGGACTCTACGACATTTCCGGTGCGCACCTTTATCCTCTTCCTGAAACTCGCGCGGAACTAATTTCAGCAAGCCAGGCCCTGGGAGACCCAAAGCAAACGGTTCTGTTGCTTGGCGACAAAGCCACGGAAGCCGCCTTCGACTCGGAGCCGCTGGCTGACTTTAAGATTATCCATTTCGCCGTTCATGGAATCTCAATTCCTAATTTTCCTGAACGAGACGCGCTTGTACTTGGCCGCGATCCCGATTCCACGGACGATGGGCTATTGCAAGTTCGCCAGATTGCTCAACTCAGGCTCGACGCTGATTTGGTGACGCTCTCTGCCTGCAACACTGCGACTGGAAAACTTGAGGGCGAGGAAGGAATCATCGGTTTGACACAGGCATTTCTCTTCGCAGGCGCGCGAACTGTCGCCTCCTCACTGTGGCCTGTGGACGACGCCTCGACAGAATTTCTTATGAACCGATTTTATATTCATTTGGCGCAAGGCCAGGATGAAGCATCAGCCCTGCGTCAGGCGAAACTCGATTACTTGAAACAAAACCCAGACAAGCCGCCGATTTTTTGGCCCCGTTTGTAGTTGTCGGCGATGCCTCGAAACCGATAAGCTTCTGACCCATGATTCCAATTGGACTCAAAGAGCGGACAGAAGTATTCGACAGGGTTGCTGACCTCACCGCGAAGAGGCTCTTCGCTCCGTCGTTCGACAAGCTAAAGTGGGCGGAATTGGTTCAATCTCGCCGAGAGCAGATTCTTGCGAAGGAAACAGTTGAAGAATTCGAAAGCGCCGTCCGCGAGTTGCTTGCCGAACTAAAAATCAGCCACGTCGTATTTTTTCATCGCAGCCTTCAAAAGATTGCCCCGAACTACGCAATCGGCGCGACATTCCAGCCCTGTCAGGTCAACGGAACCATCCGCTGGATGTTCCAGGACGTTCACGACGGAAGCCCGCCCGCGTCCGCAGAGATTCACCCTGGCGATCTCCTTCTGGAAATTGACGGGCAGCCGGTCAGCCCTCCCGAGATGCCCGCCTTTCGAATGGGCGGCTTTTGCGAAATCGTAACTGAGAAGCTGAGCGGCGAGCAAACCGCTGTTCGTCTCGGGGTGCCCCTGCCAAAATCCGAATGGCATCCCATCAACCGCCCCAAGCTCGTATCGTGGTCGAAGCCGGAACCGCGAATTGGATACTTGAAGGCAGCAGGGTTTCCTGGACAAGTTGGGATGGATGTGGCGCGCGAAATTGACCATGCAATTTCCGAACTTCGCGGTTGCGACCGCCTCATCGTGGATTTGCGCGGCAATCCGGGCGGCGGCGCAGGCGGACTCAGGCTGATGGGTTATCTTACGCCGGACCAGCTCCCTGTGGGATACAGCTTGAGCCGTAAACGCGCGGAGAAAGGCTATCAGAAGGACAGACTGCCACGCTTCGACAGGATTCCTTCACGCAAGCTGGAGCTGTATGGCCTCGTTTTTCGTTTTGCCTTCGGCGACAAATCCATTGTGATGGTTACGGAAGGGCTTGGCCCGCAACTATTCCACGCCAGGATTGTGTTGCTTGTGAATCAGCACACCGCCAGCGCAGCGGAAACGATCACCGGCTTCGCACGGGAGAATAAGCTCGCGACCATCGTCGGCACGAAGACTGCCGGCCAAGTCCTGGGGGGAACAGGATTCAAAGTCGGCCACGAATTCGTCCTGCGAATCCCTGTCATGACCTTTTACACATGGAACGGGAACTCCCTTGAGGGAAAAGGCGTGGAACCGGATTACAAAATCGAACTTTCACGCGACACGCTCCGCTCGGGCCAGGATAACCAACTCACAAAAGCAATCGAAATTGCCCGTAATTTTTAGCCCTGCCGAGGCACAACGGGCGCTCTTCCAGTATTTCACGTTCATCTTCTGTTTTCCCTCCGTCCCCAAAATTTAACATGCTGCATGGCGAAGCCGTTCAGGGTTCATCCAATGAATTACTTTACTACGTAAGAAGACCGCAGTATCGTTTTGCGGGTCAACCGAGCGATTCTCGTCACAAGGAGGGAGCATGTGGATTCGCAGACGGCGCAGAGTATACGCAGCGGCTTTCCTCATCCTATTCTTCGAAACCAGCTCCAATGTCGGTTCCCGGATGTCTGCAATGAAATCGTCACCTGCCGATCAGGCACGCGCCTGCGAACACGACAGCGCCGCCCACATGTCACGGGAACAAATTGCCGAGTGTGTCCACCAGAAAATTAGATATGTCTTCGTGATTTACCAGGAGAACCGCTCGTTCGACTCCTACTTCGGAACCTTTCCTGGCGCTGACGGCCTCTTCAGCCAGCCCGTCGACAAGACTCCCGGCTTTTACCAACCCTTGGTAGATACGAACGGTCAGTGGATTACAATCCAGCCATTCCGCATCGGGCCGGATGTGCACCCATGCGGAAGGGTAAGTGATTGCTTTGCAGCAGACACGGCCGACGTGGATCATTCTCATCCCGGAATTCTAAGCAAGATGGACATTCAGGACGGCAGTCCAAATATGGACCACTTCGCGCTTGCCGAGGAGAAGTACGAGATGAAGCGAGGTTACAGGGACAAGCCCTCGCTCGCCGACAAGCAATTCGGTGAGCTGACGATGGCCTACGAGGACTGTGACACTATTCCGCTGCTTTGGAGGTACGCCAGCCGGTTCGTCCTCTTTGACCATATCTTCCAGTTGATGACGGGTCCCTCCACTCCCGGCAATCTTTCCATCATCGGCGCACAAACGGGCGTGACTCAGTGGATTCGATCTCCGAAGAATGCCTATCCTGGCGACGGAAACGAGAGTCCCGGCGTTCCCGTCATGGAAGATGACGATCCCTTCTGGGGCTCCCCGCGCGACCCGTGGCGAGACACCAACAAAATGCCGCGCAATCCTTGGGACTATGCCAAGTCGAACCGGCAGCCATACGGTACGGCCATTAATCTCACCTATGCCACTCTGCCGCTGACCTTGCTAGGAGGCACGGCCGCCAATGTCATGAGCCAACGCAATGACCCAAGGGCCGAGACTGATCTGGCCGACGTGAAAGAGGACGTACAATTTCTCACGTACTTGAAACAAGCTTCAGTAGCTTTCCGCTGGTATCAAGAGGGCTACCACAAGGAACCCATAGAGTCTGATTGCCCCCCTGATCAGGACGCCAAGGGAGAGTACGCCTCCTATATTACGCATCACAATGGCCCACAGTATTTTGGCTACATCGCGAATAATCCCAAGATGGGTCAGGATCTTTATGGCCTGCAGAATTTCCTTGATGATGTGCAGAATCGTGCGCTTCCCGTAAATGGCGGAGTCTTCTTCATCAAGGGAGGGTGCAGAAACATTCTAGGATTAAACCCCGACGAAGGGAATTTCCTGGGCGACGATGACCATCCGGGCTATTCCGACGCGCAAATTAGTGAAGCCATGGTCGCCACGGTCATCAACAAGATTGTTTGGAGTCCCTACTGGAAGCACTGTGCCATCATCATCACCTGGGATGACTCCGAAGGTGACTACGACCACGTGCCCCCGCCGCTGCGCGTCAAGGGGCCGGACGGTTCGTTCATCAGCAACGGCCCGCGCGTACCGCTGATCCTGATTTCACCGTATGCGCGCAAGCATTACCTCGCGCACGCGGAAGGCAATCACGCCTCGGTAGTGAAATTTATTGACACGGTTTTCCAGCTTCCTCCCCTCGCGATATTGCCGGACGAATTCTCTGCACGCTTGATCGGCGAACAGAAATATGGGCAGACGGGCCTCGGGCCCGAGGACGCGCTCACGCCAGGAGTCACCGATCTCCTTGACGCCTTCAGCGCTGATCGCCTGCGTGGCGTGAAGCCTCTCCTGTCCCGGCACTATGCCTTCATCCCTTGGAATCTCGTCCGGCAGTTACCGGCAGAGACTAGCCCCCGTTACGGATGCCGGGCGCTCTGCATTACCACTACTGACCGAAGCACGGGATATCACTACGGCCCTCCGGCGGACTTCAATCCGAGGCCAAAAACTGATCCCAGCAAGTGAGCTTGCTGCGTGTGGACATTTTCTCGTGGCAAGAGTAGCCGGTCAGCACAACATCGAAGGAGCGTGATATGCCGGGAAGAATACATTGGACGGTGTCATTCACTCTTCTTGTCATTCCGTTTACAAATGCCAAAGCACAGACGCCACCCGAGCCTAAGGTCTTTCCGTCGACTCCAGTTAGTGATAGCCGGTTCGCTTACATATATCGTCCGGGGAATGTGCACGTGCGGCCGCAAGGTCACATAAGCGCGGACGACGTACGACCGGCCTTCGATCGAAACACAGCAGAACTTTTGAAGCGCTATTGCACAAGTACAGATCCGAAATACAACGACAAAGTCGATGTACTCGCGTCCCCAAAAGAGGCTGACTATGTCGCCTTCTACTTCTCGGGAATCAGAGATCACTTGATGGTCGTAAGAAACGACGGCAAGGTGATTTGGAGTCGGAAGGGTATCTCGAAAGCAGGACTAATCAAGGGAGCTTGCAAAGCAATGGTCTGCGATCACAACCCGGGTGCAGGTTGCCCTTAGGATCTTCCGCTAGACTGCAAATCAAACGAACTCCTCGGTGAATAGAACTATTTGGTCACCAACGGGTATTCCCTTTGTTCGCCGCTGGGCGGTCCAATCGTGAGCAGGTAGGTACCAGGACCAAGCCGCGAGAGGTCAAGCCTCACATTCAGCACTTCACTGCCATTTTGCTTCACCGCTGTGCCGGTAATTGTCATAAGAGGCCGCTCCAATTCCGTAGATAGTCCAACCTTGTAATTCCCCGGCTCACTACCCTTTGGAAGAACTAGCGTCAGGTCAAGCCGACCACGCGGAAGCTGAATCGGCCCAGAATTCGCGGAGGGAGCCTGTTCGCCTCGAAGCACTAAGCGATTCCTCAAATCGACGGTGACTTTCTGGTATGGCATGGTTGTCGCGATGTTTCCGCCAATTCCGTGCAGCCAGTGACCCTTCCACATCCAGCCCCCAACGGCGGCGAGTATCACCAGCGCAGCACTTGCCAGCACGAGCTCAAGCGTCTTACGCCTTGCGGCCTGCTTTTGAAATGCGGTGTATTCGATGAAGCACGGGGAGCAACTGCCAAGGTGAAGCAGCCATTGTTCGGCCTCGTGCAAATCCATTTTCCGCTCAGCAAGGGCTTTTAGCACTTCCGATCCCGGACACCCCACTCGATCTGGGTTGGGATACCCTCCCTCCAACAAAACACGCTGGCCCGCCTTGATTAACTGATTTTCTTCGCGCCTGGAAAGCACGTTATTGAACCTTGGATGCGCCATTATTTTGACCTCCCTGGTTCGGGAGTCGGGTCCGTTTTCGAGTATGTCCGGCCCAAAATGCGCTTGCGTGCCCTCGCCACGCCTCTGTTGAATTGAACTTGCACCGCGTTTGCACTGACGCCGAAATTTCCTCCAATATCCTCCCACGACCAGCCCATTTGCCGAAGGCTGAACAAACATCTCGTGCGCTCGTTCATGTAGCCTGTGAGTTCTTTCAGGAACAACTCATCTTCAAGCCTGGAAACCCAGTTCGAATCCTTCGCATCCCGAAGCGCATTTAAGTCGGCCAGCGATCCCACGTATTCAACAGTCGGCTGTTTGGCGGCGCTTCTATTCAGCCTATGCGCAACCACCCAAAACACATAATCGTCCAGACTCTTGATTCGCTCTCGGAAGCGCGGATGGCGTTCTATTAACGCGGAAAGAGAGTGCACAGCCCCTTCCAACTCCTCAGCCGCGCTCGAAGCATCTTGTCCCAAGCGTTTGGCATACGAGACAACGCGCCGCCAGTTCCGATGCGCAGCGGCGAGAAGGTCGCCGTCAATCGCCTTGCCGACGTTGTCGTGGGGCTGAATCCACAAAGTAGAATCGCCCTCAGTTTCGCCTCTCATTGAACGTAAGCCAGAACCCAGCCTCTTTTCCTTAAGGATGTTTCTCGCCGACCCGGCCCCTTGCCAAACTACTTCCCCTATCTATAAGAAGGCCAAAAACTCGCAAAACCTTACAGAAAATTTTTCCAATTTTCGCGGGGACAACCTTTACCGTCCGACGCGTTTAGGAGACCAACACAAAAGGCACTAACAAAAAATAGCTGTAAGTTTCGCTCTCTTTTTAACCTTCGTCTGGTTAGAGCCGAATCAGGGCGGCGCAATTTCGGAGGTCCCAATGCGAGACGATCTGCGCTGCAATTGCCACATCTGCGAGGTGGAGGGGCATATTTTCGACTTACTAGCGGAGCCGCGAGAGACTGCTTGGTTTCTTACTTTGGCCGCGAGTTCCCCAGTGCTCGCAAAATTCACGAACATATCGGAGTTGCTCGCCTATCTTCATTCCCCTCGAACGGGCGATTATGACTGGTCCGATGCAGGCGCAACACTGACCGCTCTGATCAGCGCACGGGCGACGATGCCCGATTTGGAGCTAGTTCACTCTGTCCTCATTCTTGCTTTCGCACCGACCATCCACCGGACGTACCGGGAAGTGTGTGGTTGCTTCCGGGAACTCGAACCCGAGGATATTGCGCAGCAGATTCTAGCCTTTTTCCTAGAACTGATCGTTTCCGCCAGCGCACAAAACCTCGTCGGGATTCTGCCAATTGCCCTCTCCAGAAGTCTGCGCAAAACCTCATTCCGCTGGGCGGAAAAGGAACAGCGCGCCCTTCTTAAGCGCCGGGAAGAAACCCAAATCGATACGCATGGCGACGAACGTGCAGCCGAACCTACCTTTGAAACCGTGTCCGTCTTGAACGACTTCCTGGACTATTGCTCGCGGCAGGGCATCCTCTCCCGATTCGAGCGAGAACTCTTAGTCAGGTGCAAGGTCGACGGGTTCAGCGGCAAAGAGATTGAAAACCGTCACACCGTCCTATCCGAACGGGCTGTTTGGATACGCATTCACAGAATCATGCAGCGCCTTCAAGACGCAGCACACACCCTCGGTACCGACACGCTGTATCGGCCTTCACCGAAACAAAGTCCAACTGGCATGAAAGGTTTTTCTTTGAAAGGTTCCGCGCACTTTTTGCCCATTAGTAAGAATAGAAGGTAACTCTCGCTGGATTCCTCGTTGGCGAGCGGTGAAGCACAATGACGGCACCTCCGCCCCTGATCGGAATTGCTGCCAATCCCGCCTCGCCGCTCCCAGCTTACCGGCGAACTCGACAGAGGGAGCAACTTCACGGCGGCTCGCCGTACCTTCTACACAGGCTCCCTCGTCGCGTTCGTACCGCGATCCGGCGAGAGCCTGCCTTCAAATCCCGATGCCAAGCGGCCCGCTCCAGCAGGCCCGGCTCGCATCATCCGAAAGGAACTCGCCGGCAATGAAGAAAATCCTACAAAGGAAAATTGTCTCCCGCTGGGCCATTATCAAGGTCCTGCTCCGTCGCGCGCTTCCACTTCTCTCGTTCTCGCTCATCTTCGCATCAGCGGCATTCGCTCAGGCGCAAGGCGGCTCCCCGTGGGAGAATGCCGTCAACGTTTTGATGCAGGCGTTCACCACGACCATCGCTCGCGGCCTGTCGCTCGTCTCCATTGTGGTCGCAGGCTTGACCTTCGCTTTTGGTGAAGGTGGGTCGAAGCGCATCCTTGCCGGTGTGCTCTTCGGCGTCGGCATGGCCATCGCCGCCGTCAACTTCATGGCGTGGCTGTTTCCGTGATTCTCGGTATCCACCGTGACAGCCAAGCGCAGAATCAATCCAGTTTACCGGGCGCTCCATCGTCCGCTCACTGTTCTCGGCGTGGAGCGCAAGCTCTTCTTCTTCGCCATGTGCATGGGTGCGGCCACGTTCAACATGCTTTCGAGCTTGCTGGGCGGCATTTTGATGTTCGCGCTTCTCTACTTCTTCGGTCGTTGGGCCACCAACACTGACCCGCAGATTCTCCGGTTCTTGTTATCAGCCGCCAAATTCAAGACGCAGTACGACCCAATGAAGTTCTGCCCGGTCACGATTCGCAGAGACTCGAATGCTTAATCTCAGAAAAGCCCTCAAACCCTACACCGAAACCGGCGCGCTCAACGAGCAGGTGAATCTCTATGGCTTCGTTGATCCGCACGCGTTCCTCACCAAATCCGGCGATGTGGGCTTGATCCTTCAGGTTCACGGTGTCGATTACGAGTGCCTGGACGGGAATGCGCTCGACACCCTCACAAAACGGCTCGAATCGGCCTTCCGGCTCTTCGACGGCAACTTCCGCATCTACCAGTATCTCTTCAAGCGAAACCACGAAACCATCCCACATCGGAAATACGCGAACCCCATCGTCAACGCCGCCATCGAGAACCGCATTCGCTATTTTGAACAAAAGGCCGACAGCCTGTATTCGCTTCAAGTGTTTTACGTCGTGATCTTTGAGGGCTTCCGCCACAAACAAGCCCTTCTGAATTCGCTGGCCCAACTTCACAAGAATCCAAAGAAGGCGCTCGAACAAATCCACGCTGCTTTTTCTTCACGGAAACGGGTCGCCTTGCTCGGCACCGAACTCTCGAAGGCCCTCGCCACGCTCCATCAAAAGGTGAGGAGCTTCATCTTGCAGGTGACCGACTTCGTTCACGTTGACCTGCTAGCGAAGCAGGAAGCATTTCGAGTTCTGAAGCGCACGCTGAACTTCTTGCCCCTTAAGCTCCAGCTTGCCCAGCTCAAACACGACACGTTTCTCGACTACTATCTCTGCGAATCGCACCTCGAATGCCATCGCGGGCATCTTCGCCTCGACGATTACTATGTTAAGGTTCTCACGCTCAAGGAGCCATCGGCGCAGAGCTTTCCCCTCATTTTCAAGAGCCTTCTCGAAGTGCACGCGAACTTCCATATTGTTACAGAGTGGAAGAAGGAAGACTCCGGCAAGACCCGCAAGGCGATCCAGTCGAAGCGTCGTCACTTCCACAACACCAAGCGTTCGCTCATGAGTCATCTGAACGTTTCCGATGCGCCACCGACCGACGTTCTCGTGGACGACTCGAAGGAAGCCCAGGTCCGCGAGCTAGGCGAGAGCATCAAGCAGCTTGAGATCGAGGGCAATTACTTCGGCCATTTTTCGCTGAGCGTTGTGATTTACGACCTCGATCCGGCCAAGGTGGAAACGGCTTGCGCCGAGTTCTACAAAGTCTTTAGCGTGCACGATGCGCAGCTTTACGAAGAGAAATACAACCTGCTTAACGCATTCCTCACGACCGTACCGGCTGGCTCTGCCTTTAATCTCCGCTCCTTGTATTTGCTCAATACGAATTACGCGGACTATTCGTTTCTCTTCACTCTCCACTGTGGCGAGCCTGAGAACCGGCACCTGAAGCAGGAGTATCTCGCGGTCCTCGAAACCAACCACAACACCCCGTACTTCTTGAATCTCCATCACCGCGACGTGGCCCACACGATGATTCTGGGCCGCACGGGATCAGGCAAATCGTTTCTCCTCAACTTCCTCATCACCAACATGCAGAAGTATGACCCCTACACGTTCATTTTCGACTTGGGTGGCAGCTTCGAGAGCCTCACACGGCTGTTTGGCGGCACGTACGTTCGCGTCGGCCTTAATACGCCGGGATTCAAAATCAACCCATTTTCCGTGTCGCCAACGAAAGAGAACCTCGACTTTCTTGTGCTCTTCCTCAAGGTTCTAATTCAGGGAACGTCGCCGTTGGAGCTGACACCCGCCGAAGAGCGCGACCTCTATGATCAGATCGAGAATCTTTACGAAATCGAGCCAAGTCTTCGCACGCTCACCGTCCTGTCGAATACACTTGACCGCCGTCTCGCCGACCGCCTTGCCAAGTGGACCACAGGCGGGCAGTTTGATTTCGTTTTTGACAACGCCGAGGACACCATCACCTTTTCCCGATTCCAATGCTTCGACTTTCAGGGGATGAACCAATACCCGCAAGTGCTGGAGCCGTTGCTCTTCTACATCCTGCATCGCGCGAACGGCGTCATCTGCGATCCGAACATCAGCCACATCTTCAAGGCGTTCTTCATTGACGAGGCTTGGCTGTTCCTGAAGAACCCGATCATCAAGAGCTACATCATCGAGGCGCTGAAGACTTGGCGCAAGCAGAACGCCGCGATGATTCTCTCGACGCAATCTCTCGACGAGCTTCGCAAGTCGGAAATCCTCGACATCATCGTCGAAAGCTGCCCGACGAAAATCTTTCTCGCCAACCCGGACATGGATCGGGATCTGTATCGTCGCCAGTTCAATCTCAACGAGAACGAAATCGAACTCATCACGACTCTCCGCCCCAAGCAGCAGCTTCTCATCAAGACGCCAGAACTGGCGAAAGTCGCCAATCTCGAAGTGGACGCGAAGAGCTATTGGCTCTACACGAACGATCCATTCGACAACCGCAAGCGCCACGAAGCGTTTGAGAAGTACGGATTCGAAAAGGGACTAGAAGTGTTGGCGGGAGACCAGCCTTAAGTAAGTGATTGATTCTCGTCCATTTTCAATTGGCTTGATCCGAGCCATGAGGGACGAGCACCTCCTTAGCGCGTGCGGGCAGGCTTGGAATCAGCCAGCGAAACAGGAGCGTCGCGGCAAATCCCCCCAAGATTTGCGCAATCACAAAGCCGGGGACATCTTTGGGTTGGATGCCCGCGAAAGTATTGCTGAAGCAACGGGCGATAGTAACTGCGGGATTTGCAAACGATGTCGAAGCGGTGAACCAATAAGCAGCCGTTATGTACGCGCCAACAGCGAAGGGGACAGTATTCGACCGGAACCGGGATGAACCCCAAATCACCGAAAGAAGGCCGAACGTTGCGACGAACTCGCTGAATATCTGACTAGGCCCACTGCGAGCGTGAGTTGAGAGTGAGATCAGCGAAAGCCCAAACATCAGATGTGCCGCGATAGCACCGCTGATTCCTCCGATAACTTGCGCAGCGATATAGTACGGCGTTTCAGCCCACGGCAGGCCCCGTTCAAACGCGTCCATAACCGAAACGACGGGATTCAAGTGAGCGCCAGATATCGGGCCAAAAGCGATTATCAAAGCGACGAGCGCCGCTCCGGTTGCGATGGTGTTTGCGAGCAGCGCCAGAGCAACATTGCCATGCGCCAAGCGGTCTCCCATGATCCCGGAGCCGACCACCGCCGCAACAAGGAATGCAGTCCCAATGAACTCCGCAAGAACTCGGCGTGACAGGGGGATTTTCATTCGTGCCCGATGCGGTCGATTTCCTGCTTGATAGCAAGCTTGTCCAGACTCGATAGGGGCAGGCACAGAAACAGATTGATTCTTCGCTCCAGAACCACGAAGGCGTCGTGAAAGGCTTTTTCAATCTCTTCGGGCGTCCCTGCAACAGCAGCGGGGTCGGGAACTCCCCAATGGGCGGTCATCGGCTGCCCAGGGCATATGGGGCATAGTTCTTTCGCAGCATTGTCACAGACGGTGAAGACGAAATCGAACTTAGGAGCGTCCGGTTTGGCAAATTCACTCCAATCCTTGCTTCGCAGGCCAGCCGTGGGCAGATGCGCTGATTCGATTTGGCGAACGGCCGCCGGATGGACAATGCCCTTCGGATGGCTTCCGGCACTGTAGGCAGTGAACGTGGGGAATCCTTTCCGATTCATGATGGCCTCGGCCATGATTGAACGCGCCGAATTCCCGGTACAGAGGAACAGGACGTTGTAGTGCCCTCGCATCGGTCACCTCCGGGCAGCGGCCCTTTGTCTGGAGCCGGGGGCCGAAACAGTCGATTCGGTTCCCCGGACGGTGCCACAACCGCCCCGGCCACCACAACAGTTCTCCATGAGGAAATTCGTTAGGCGACTCACGGTTTCCAGGTCTGCTGAATACGAAATGGAACGGCCATTCTTGTGAGCCCGAACGAGCTCCGTCGCCGCCAGCACGTTCAAGTGAAACGATAGCGTGGGACTCGGCAATCGTAGACGGCGGGCTATAGCTCCCGCTGGCAGACCTTCCGGGGCGTGTCGCACCAGAAGCCGAAAAATATTGAGGCGCGTTTCCTGAGCCAACGCTGAAAGCGAATCCGCAGCCGAAGAGTTCTTCATATTTCCAGAAAGATGGAAATGATATTCCGCCTGTCCGGTTAAGTCAAGTCTATTGGCTGTTTGCCCAGAAACTCTCGGCAGCTCAAAACAAGGAGGCATAAAAAATGAAAAGTTGGCCAATGCATTGCAGGACACTTCTACTCATCCCGGTTGCAGCGATCATTTTCAGTGCGTTTGTTTGCTGTCAAGTTCCAGCGTACGCGACCACGGATACCGCTCGCGTCGTGAAGTACAGTCAGAACGATATTGTTACTGTGCATGCCAAGGTGCGCTACTCGACGCTGATCGTTTTGCCTGAGAACGAAGAGATTCTCGACTTCACCACGGGTGACAAAGACTTTTGGATCATCAACGGTGCTCACAATCTCTGCTACATCCACCCGGCCAAGGCGAGGATTCGCAGCAACCTAAACCTCATCACCGCGAGCGGCCACGTCTATTCCTTCCTGCTTGAGGAAATCAGCAACGAACCGAACGTCGAACCGGACCTGAAAATCTTTATCGAACCGAAAGAGCAATCCGGCATGGGCATGGATGCGTTCGCTCGCAATTTCGTCCCCGCCAGCGAAGTAGATGCCTACCAGCGGGAAATCCAGAGCGTTCGCGACCGAGCCGCCGCCCAGGTGAAGGCAGCCGAGGCCAGCGCCACACAGCAAATCGAGAAATTCCGGTCTGAATATCCGACCAAGCTTCAGTTCGATTACGAGATAGACCGCAAGGCCACCCGCGAGCCGTTCTTAGTTTCCGCGATTTTCCACGACGACCACTTCACGTATATCAAGTGCGCCGCCCCCGAGAAGCCGGCCATTTACGAAATGAAAGACGGCAAGCCGAATCTCACCAACTTCGATTTGGACAACGGCATGTACATCGTACCGAAGATCATGGACGCCGGGTATCTGGCGATTGGCAAGAAGAAAGTCAACTTCACACGGCACATAGAAAACAGATAGCCGATCAGTCGCCCTCCCGCCCTGGTCCGGCGGGATATACAGCAACAAAGACCGTTGCCCCGCGGCTTTTGCGTGGCCACCGATAGGCGCGGCATCGCGTGTTTGCTGGAAGTACCAAAAGGTCTCCGGGACCGAGGACAACGGGCACCGTGTCTGTGTTCTCGTATTCGACGCGAAGACGGCCTGCTACCAGCACAATCAGATCAATCATCGGCTGCGAGAACCATCCTGGGTCGCGGGCCTCGTCTCTCTTCGATACCCAGACCGCTTCAATTCCCTCGCGGCTGAAAAGAGTTCCAACCGTCCCAAAGGGCGTGCGCTTGAGCTTTCGAGCCTCTCCCTTGAGGACATGAAAAACTTGTGGCTGCGTCGCGGAATTTGGCACGGCAGGCCTCCCAGCAAAGCGTCTTTTACGATTTTACGAAGTGAAGGCTACCCGGACCGGGACAAAACGCCAGCAAAGAAACGCCCAACCAGCCTCATCACGACGAAAGAGAGGAAAGACATGACGGAACAAATCATATCGCCCGCCGCCACACCGATTCAGGACAAAGCACCAAAACCGCCCGGCCTAATGCCCAAGAACATTCAGGCATGGGTCATGCTGGGTTTGGCCGTGCTGATGGTTGGCATCATGTGGCTCACGGGTGGGAAGAAGCCTCAACCCCCTTCGAAGTCGAATGTTTCGACATTCCAGCCATCGGCGCAGCCCGAAGTGAACGAAGCGCAGATTAACGCGCTTCAGACCCGGATTCAGGAGTTGCAACGCGAGCAGCAAACGGCAATCACGCAGCAGAACAAGTTTTTCGGCTCGCTCCCGTCCGGGACCCACACATCCACTCCCGCTCAGGTGTCGGGTACAGCTGCCGAACCCGCACCGCCCGATCCCGTCACGGAGGAAAAGAAGAGGCGAG
Organism: Candidatus Acidiferrales bacterium; assembly: GCA_035933575.1. Taxonomy (GTDB): domain Bacteria; phylum Acidobacteriota; class Terriglobia; order Acidiferrales; family UBA7541; genus DAHUXN01. Next base: position 29,870 of record DASYYR010000003.1, read on the forward strand.
CCTATGTATCGCTCTTCTCTTCGAATGTGGCGTTGAGCTATCGGAAGGAATTCGCCCAGCCGGAGCGATCCGCACCGAACGCCCAGGCTCCCAACGAAGCAGCGGGACTGCCCTATCTTCCCAATCAGCAGCCCGACATGAATCAACTCGCTCAGATCCTCGCCCAAGTTCCGCCGCTCCCGCCGCAGATGGGAATCCCCGCAGCCGCTGCTCAACCAGGAAACCGGCAACCGGGAACAACGACGGCGGAGAAAGAAGAAAAGCAGGCAGCGAAAGCCTCTGCCAATCCAAGCTCGCTCGACGCTGCAACGGGCAAGACCTACGTTCTATTCGAGGGCACTATCCTCGAAACCGTGCTCCTCAACGGCCTCAGCGGAGACTTCAACGGTCCGGTCGAATGCCTTGTTACAAACGACATCTACTCGCACGACCGCCAGCACTTGCTCATTCCGTCAGGCACGAAGGTTCTCGGCGAAGCCACGCGCGTCGAAGCGTTCGGCCAATCCCGCCTTGCGGTTGCTTTTCACCGGCTCATCATGCCGGATGGCTATTCCGTCAGCCTCGACCAGTTCAAAGGCATGAATCAGATTGGCGACACGGGCCTGCGCGATCAGGTCAACAACCACCATTTCAAAATCTTCGGCGCATCGCTCGCAGTAGGCGCAATCGGCGGCATCTCCGAAGCGCAATCAAGCGGACTTCTGACTCAAACCGGCACTCAGAGCATCGAGGCGGGTATCGGCGAGAGCATGGGGCAGACCTCGCAGCGCGTCCTCGACAAATTCCTGAACATTCTGCCGACCATCACGATCCGCGAAGGGCACCGCGTGAAGATTTATCTCTCGGGCGACCTAACCCTTCCCGATTACGCCAACCACCGAATGCCGTCTGACCTGTAGCTCTCAATTTCGGTCTCACAATTTTCAAATTCGTGAAGGAGAGCGCACTGTGAAAAACAGAATCCTAGCAGTCTTGCTCGTTATCGGGCTGTGCGTCGGCACCGCTTCCGCGCAGTTCGGTTTTGGAATCGTTTACGACCCGACGAACTACGCAAATGCAGTTCTTCGGTACGGCCAACTTGTCCAGCAACTCAATCAACTCAGGCAAACCTATGCGCAGATCGTCGCGCGGTACAACCTCGCGCTGCGAATGGCGCAGAATCTTCAGAACATGCCAGCCCGCTATCGTGCTCAGTTCTCAAACTGGCGCAATGTGGTTGCGCCGGACACCTATGGCAACACGGGAACGTGGGTCACTGGTATGAACACAGGGAGTGCGGGCGCGGTCAACGCAGGCTATCAGCAAGCCACTGTTCCGCTCCTTCAGTACAGCGGCCAGGAATTGAATGGTATGACGCCCGAGGAGCTTGACCGCGTGAAATCGCAGTACGCCTCCGTCGAACTTGCCGATGGCGCGAACGTCACCTCAATGGCCACCATCGGCGCGATCCGCGACGATGCCCAGAACATCGAGAACCAGATGAACAACCTCGAACAGGATTCACTCTCGAACAATCCGAATCTCAATACCGAAATCTCTGTGTTGAATAAGATCAACGCTACGAACGTGCTCACCCTTCGCACGCTTCAGGACTCCAACAAGCTCTTGCTGTCCTTGCTTGAGCAGAACGTCATCGCGGCAAAACAGCAGCGCGAGGAAACTGCCAACTCCATTAACGCTGAGATCGAGCGCCGCGCGACTCTCGCTGGCAATCTCGCCCAGGTCACCAGCACGCTCGGCAACTCCCTTCAGAGCTACCGAATGCCGTAATCCCCGTCAGCCTCACACCCTCATCGCGTCGAAGGAGCGACCAATGCAGACAGACTTTCTGCAGTTCATCTATCAAGCCATCAACAACATGCTGACGCAGAATCTCGGCTTCTTCGACGCAATGGGTCAGAACCTCTTTCGCATGTTCGCGACGATTCTTGTCGCATGGTTCGGGATCAAGATGGCTCTCGCCGCCGCGAGCGGCCATCACGTTCTGCACTTTGAAAAGCTCGCCAGCCTCATCCTGACTATCAGCTTCGGCTTCGGCATGATCAACTACTACAACCGCCCGCTTCCCGGCATCGGCACGAGCTTTCACAATCTCATCACCGACGAATCGCAATTCCTTGCCGCGAAGATCACGCAGAATCAGTTGCAGACGGTGATTGACGGAGTGAGCGATTTTGAGGCACGGCTCGATTCGCCCATGTGGGGAGATTTTCTTGGCACGCTGGCCTACGTCCTCATCATTATTTTGCTTGCGGCAGCGCAAGCCGTGACCATCGTGGTTGTCGCCTTCGGATTCATTGCAACGGCAGTCTGCGTTTTGGTGGGGCCAATCTTCATCCCATTCTTCATCGTGCCCGAGATGGAATGGCTCTTCTGGGGTTGGTTCAAGGCGTTCATCCAATATGCCTTCTATCAGGTGATCGCAGCGGCAGTGGTCTATATCATTGCCAACCTGCTTGTCGGAGTGCTCCGCCTCCCGCCGCCCGGCACGCTGTCAACCGTGCAACTCTTGGCCTGGTTTCCGGTGCTCCTTATCACCTTCCTTGCCGCGATTTACGCGCTTCTGAAAGTGCCCGTTCTCACGAACCACATCTTCAGCGGCGCCTCCGGCGGTTCCTCGGGTGCGATTCTCGGCTTTCTCGCCGGCCGCTTTGGAAGTTAACGACCATTTCAGATTGAAGCATTTTCGGGAGCGAGTGACCATGAGCAATGACGCGAGCTTTCACGACGCGAAGCGCCTCTATCTGGAGCAATACGGTGATCCGATGGTGATGAACACTTATCTCAAAATTGCGCTCCTTTTACTGGCACTTGTGGCTATAGCTCTTGGCCTGATTGACCTGCGAACCATCCGCACGTTCCAGAACTTCCGTCCGCTTGTGATCCGCATTGACAAGTTGGGCCGGGCCCAGGCGCTCGCATACAGCAACTTCGAATACAAGCCTCAGGACGCTGAGGTTCGCTATTTTCTCTCGCAGTTCTGCCAGCTCTATTACGGGCGCAACCGCTACACCATCAATGACGACTTCTCGAAGTCGCTCTACTTCCTCGACGGCAAGCTTGCCGGCGACATCATTGACGCCTACAAAAAGAGCGCCATCATCAAGAACTTCCTCGCCGACCCTTCACAGCCCGAGATCGATATCGAAGTGCAGAACGTCGCCATCGAGCAACTCGAAAAGCCTCCTTACCAGGCCCGCGTGGACTTCTACATGGTCTATTACTCGCCCGCCGACCATAGTGAACTCAAGCGCACGCTCTACACGGCCAACTTTGTTTTCTTTTTCAGGAGTCAGGTACCGAACGAACTCATTCCCATCAACCCACTAGGCATGACCATCACCTACTTCCGCGAAGACGAAGCCTTCAACTAGCGCCGTTCAAGAGCGAAACCGGAGAGCCAAAACATGATTGCGAACGCACTTCTCATCACTATCGCTGTGATGCTCGCTATCGGCTTCGCCCTCATGGGCGAACTGAAGTTTTTCATCCCCTTCAAGGTCGTAGTCTGGAGAGCGTATTCAGCATACATTCTCTCCTACTGTGGTCTCCTCTTCGCGAATATCTTCGCGGCGGCGTTCGCTCTGAACCGGAAATTCTTTCTCAAAGACACAGGCCGCAAGCTGGCCCATCTCGACAAGCAATTCAACGCCGGACAATCCGCAGTTCCGGCAGAAGTTTCCGAGGATGAGTGAAGTTCCATGTCGCGCCGGTACCAGCGGGATGAATTTGAACGACCTACTGACTCCGTGCGGCAGCCTTCGCCCGACACGCGGCGACGGCCTGAATCCGAGTCGCAAGAACACGGCAGTCGCGGCCCGAATGCAGGAGCGGCAGAGCGCCAACGAGATCAGCACCGCGATTTGGGCACGGCCCAACGGCGTTCCGTTGAACCCCGGACCCCTTATCGGGATCAGCACTGGACCTATTCGTTGAGGGCCTCGGAGATTCAAACGCTTCGCGAGCTTGGCACTTTCCGCGCCGTTGATTCCGAGGCACTCGCTGAAATTGGCTACGGCGGAAACCGCGAGCGAATGGAACAGGACCTCCGAAATCTGATCCGGCAATCGCTTATCACCCGGCGCGGAGTTGAAGGCCGTGAGAAGGAACGCCTCGAAGTGCTGACTCTGACTAAGGCCGGACGCCGGTTTCTCGCAAGACAGAAATTGATGCCACACGGCCAGCCCATTTATCGCGGTTTAGTGAAGCCCAAAGAGGCACGTCACGATGCCGCCCTTTACCGGCTCTATCACAAAGCAGCGCGCGGGATCGAACGAGACGGCGGGAGGGTCCGAACGGTCGCCCTCGACTATGAACTTAAAAAGCGAATCAATAGAGAGCTCGCGCGGCTAGGCGCGGACCGGCATGACCCGAACAGGAAAATTGAGATTGCCCAGGCGCACGGCGTGCGGGTTGTCAACGGCAGAGTTGTCGTACCCGATCTGCAAATCGAATACGAGAACGCCGAAGGCCACCTAGCCCGAGTCAATCTGGAACTCGCGACCAAAAACTATCGGGCCAGCCAGCTTCAAGCAAAAGTCCAGGCCGGATTCATCCTTTACGCGCCTGCCCAGGATTCCGACCGTTTGCGACGGGTTTTGAACGACCGGGAAATCACTGCGGAGATTCTCAGCCTATGAATATCAAAGACATCTACCTTGATTCGCTGAAAGAGCTCGGCTACACCGAGATCGAAGCTCGCTTCATTTATATCGTGGCCACGCACTCAGGCTACTTTACTGCCAGGCAGTTCTTGGACTTCGCCGAGGCGAAGCGCGGAAAACGCTCCGATAAATTGGCCGACAAGCTCGTCAGAAACAGACACGCTTGCGCGGAAATGCTCCGCAAGAACGCGCGGGTATACCACATCTTTTCCCGCAAGATTTATGCTCCCATCGGCAAGGAGAACATCCGCAATCGCCGCGACCACGAGTTTGAGTTCATCAAGACGCGGCTTTTGGCGCTGGATTTCATTCTCGCTAACCAGGGCTACGACTATTTCGAAACTGAGGCCGATAAATTTCAATACTTCTGCGGCGGTCTGGGAATCGAGAAACACGCATTACCAACGAAACTCTATTTGGGCACGCAAAACCCGTCCGTAACGCCGCGCTATTTCGTAGACAAGTTCCCAATGTTCTTGCCCATGATCACCGGCTCACCCATAGTCACCTTCACGTACATCGCGCCGGAGGTCGAAAATCTCATCGCGTTCATGACGCACCTGCAAACCTATTTGCCGCTCTTTCGGAGTCTCAAGCAGTTTAGGTTTTTGTTCGTCTCCCCCTGTGAGCCTCTGTTTCCAAAAGCACGAGCGATTTTCTCCTCGGTTGTGAAAGGCCCGCTGGAACTCCCCTCGGTGGCGGAGATCAGCAGGTATTTCCAGGTCCGCAAACTGTGGGAAGCGAGGAAGTTTGCGGCTCTGCGAAACGAAGACATCGAATTTCTCAACGAGGCCACGCGAAAATTCGCCGCGCCTCACATCCAGACCGTTTATAAGGAATGGAAAGCCGGCTCGCTTACCGAAGCTCACCTGGTTTCGCTGTTTCCGGTCCCCGACTCGAATCGGAAGATCACATTCGATACCTACGCCGTTCCGTCACGCCAGCACCTTTATTCCCGCATCGCCGCTTAGGGGTGAACACAGGAATACAAGCAGTGTTCACCCCCTTTGTTACCTCTTCCGTTCACCCCGGCACGGAACGTAACCACTGAGCGCCGAAGGCAATACGAAGCGCAACCAGTGCAAAAAGACCGCGGACAAAACACGCTACTTGGGCGGTAGCGACCCCGGGTTTTGGACGGTTTTGCCGCCCAAAACAGTCGTCGGGGTCGCTACCGCCCAATGGCACAGAATCCGTGCCAGGTGTTTTGTCCGCGCCTACAAGATTCCCAAGTCGCAGCACCGAAACACGAGAGGAGAAACTACCGTGTCCTTCATCAAAAAACCGCCTGAGACCGTCACCCGCGAATTCCAGTTGGAAGAGCCCCTTGCTCACAAGCTCGACAGCTACGCTCAATTCATCGACGCCACCCCAGATCATATTGTGGCTTCTGCCCTTCGATTTGTCTTCGCGAGAGACAAGGAATTTGACCGCCTCCTAAAGGAGCAAAGAAGGCCTCGCAAATCAGCGCCGCCCGCAGAGGTGAAAAAGCCATGATTCAGCGACTCCTCAATTCGAAGAATTTTGTGGCCTATCTCTTCAGCGCGATCACCGGAATGTCGCTGTATTTTTATCTGCCATTCCCGCATGACAATCCGTTCCTCCAACTCATGGCCCTCCGCGCCCCGCTCGTTTTTGAAGGAGTGAAGTGGTCCTATACATTGTTTCTTTTCTCGACGCCGTACATCGTTTATTCCATCCTTCTCTCCGGCCTCTACATCTTTGCATTGAAGGCCCACCGGAAGCTCAGGGCAGGGCGCTTGCCTCGGTATCCCGATCCCCGCCAGCGGCAGGATGTCTTTCTCGTTGTCGGGGAGGTTCACAATCCACGTAAGCCGGTACCCTCAGAAACACCGCGCTGGCTCGTTATCCCGCAGCGCGGCCTTTTCACTGGAATCGCCATTATCGGCGCTGTCGGAACCGGCAAGACGAGTTGTTGCATGTATCCGTTCGTAGAGCAGCTTGTCGCTTACAGAGCCTCGGACCCGGAGAAGAAGATCGGCGGACTGGTTCTCGAAGTGAAAGGTGACTTTTGTCACCAGGTAAAGGAAATTCTCACCCGTCACGGGCGGGCAGAGGACTACATCGAAATCAGCCTCGATTCCGAGTACCGCTACAACCCCTTGCACAACGACCTCGATGCCTACGCGCTGGCCTACAGCATCGCGTCCCTCTTGAACAACCTGTTCGGCAAGGGCAAGGAACCCTTCTGGCAGCAGGCGTACACGAACCTCGTGAAGTTCATCATTTTGCTTCACAAAATCACCTACGACTACGTGACGCTCTTCGATGTCTACCATTGCGCCATTTCGCCCGACAAGCTGGAGAAGACAATCCACGAAGCCGAACAGAAGATCGGCGGTCGCCGCTACGTCCTCATTTCATCCGAGGTTTATTTCACGCACGTAAACGAGCTCGCGCCGTTCAAATTCACCCTGGGCGTAGCCGATTCGGGAATGTACCGCGCCGATGATTCAGAACGCCTCCGGGTTTTCCTCCACAACAAAGGCATCGAGTTCGAGGCCCTCACTGAGTCTTCCCCCGACGATCCCGATGCGTACAAACGCGAGCAGCTCGAAGCCGTCAAACGATGGTTCTACGACGACTGGCGCAGGATCGAACCAAAACTGCGAACTTCCATTGTCGAAGGCATCTCCGTCTTCCTGTCCCTTTTCGACGATAATCCGATCGTAAAGCGCACGTTTTGCCCGCCAGCAAAATGCTACGACCCCGTTGCCAACGCGGACGGCAAATTCGGCAAGCCGCTTCCCTCATTCCGCTGGCTCATCGAAAACGGCAAGGTATGCGCCCTGAATTTCCCCATCGGATTGAATCCGGGTTTGGCCCGCGCCCTTGGCGTAATGATGAAGCTCGACTTTCAGCGCGCCGTGCTCAATCGCGTGCCCGATATGGCGCGTAATCCCAAGAAGCACTTTCGCGAGGTGTTTTTCGTCTGCGACGAATACCAAAGCTTTGCCACTGTCGGCGAGAACGAACCGACTGGCGATGAGAAGTTTTTTAGTCTCTCTCGCCAACCCAAGTGCATCCCGATTGTCGCCACGCAAAGTATCAGTTCCCTGAAGTCCGTCTTGCCCGGCGAAACTTGGCGAACGCTGTTACAGACCTTCCGCACCAAGATGTTCCTCGCACTCTCAGATGATTTTTCGGCACGCACTGCCAGCGAACTCTGCGGGCGGGAAGACAAGCTCAAAGTCAGCTACAACATCTCTGAAAGCGGGCATGATGCCAGAGTGAGCTTGCTCACGGGCAAGGCCCTCGCTCACCGCGCCAACGTCACGGCATCGAAAAGCTACAACACGCAGACCGACTTTCGCTTCGATATGAAGACCTTTACCGAACTCAAGAACGCGCAGTCTATAACCATCGCTTACGACGGCCTCAACCCCATGCCGCCGATGTTCTGCTATCTCAAGCCCTACTATAACGATGTGAACAAATCCTATTTTCGTCAGATCGTGGACGGAGAAGTTTGATTAGCGCGGGCGATCGCTACGCCCTGCGACGATAGGCCTCGATCACCATGAATTCGCTCCATGTCTTCCCGTCATCAGATTTCTCACCGCGCCACGTGAAGTGGTTGTCGGAATCGTTCGTGTAAGTAGCGCGCGTATAAGCGTGAACGGCCATCGGCTCTTTGAAGGCGTACATGATGGATTGGCCATCGAACCTGACGCCACCGAGTTCCTCCGACACGAGGTCCGTCCACGTTCCAACCAATGCGTTTAACCATTTCATGTTCCAAGTCTGCTTGACGGCGTCATACGTGCGGAGATTCATACCGAGCACCACCAACTCTCCACGGGAGCCTGTCATCCTGTATTCGTCCGCGATTGCATAGCCGTCGAGGACGTAGCGACCGACCCACGTTGCCTGGAGTATCTGCCACTCTCCATTGGCTAACTTTAGTTTTGCTTCGCACCGCCATTTGCCGATCAAAAAACCAAATCGGGCGAGTGCTGCAGGCGCATTGGGGTTGGGTTTGCCAAACTCCTGCTCGATTTGGTGCATGGATTGATCTACCTCGGGTGCGGCTGAAGCGCTCGGCTCAGGCCGCAAGTATGCCACTGGATGCCGCGACTCGGCTAGATCGAAACCGTCAAGGAGAGGCTTATGACACTCGGATTTGAAACCGTTCTTCCGTTCTTGCGCCCAATCGAGCACCTGATTCGCGACGACTCTGTTAGCGAAATCATGGTCAACGGGTCGAGCCGCATTTTCATCGAGCGAGCCGGTGTCCTTGAGCAGGTTGCCGACCTCGCGCTGAGCGCGAAGTCCTTGATGGTCGCCGTTAAGAACATTGCCCGCCGACTCGGAGACGACATCTCCGAAGCCAAGCCGATTCTCGATTCCAGGCTCCCGGACGGCAGCCGCGTTGCCGCAGTGATTCCGCCGTGCAGCATTCATGGCGTCACCCTGACCATTCGTAAATTCAATAGCCGCCATTTCACCGTAGAAGACCTAGTGCGCGCCGGCACTTTGGACTCGGAGCTTGCGGCTCGGCTGCACGGCTATATCGAGAGCCATCGCAACATCCTCATCAGCGGCGGTACGGGCTCTGGAAAAACGACCTTATTGACCGCACTCGGGAACTTCATTCCCGACGAGGACCGCATTCTTCTCATTGAAGACACGTCCGAAATTCAGTTGGAAAAGCCGAATCTCATTCGCTTTGAAGCTCGCCAGGCCCAGCCGGACTTACCGGCCATCACGATCCGCGACTTGCTGAAGGCATCCTTACGCCACCGGCCCGACCGCATCATTCTGGGCGAAATCCGAGGCGGCGAGGCGTTTGATTTACTTCAGTTGCTCAACACCGGCCATTCGGGAACGCTTTCGACCGTTCACGCCAGTTCCGCCGCACAAGCCCTCGCGCGGTTTACAAGCTGCGTTCTCCAGAGCGGTATCGAGCTGCCGTATCGCGCCATCAAGAGCAATATCGCCGATTCGTTGAACGTCCTCGTTCAACTAGAGCGACGGCTAGGGAAACGGTTCGTCTCCGAAGTGATCGAAATTCGCGGTTACAACTCAGAAGCCGACCGTTACGACCTTTCTACGATTTTCACGAGTCAGCTTTAAGCCCTTTCGCTTTTTCAAGGAGTCTCCGTGTCGGACTCTCTTTCTGCATCCGAGTACATCCTCGACAATTTCAAACCGTCCGATCGGATTGCTGTTCTCCTTCGGAACCGTAATACCGAGGAGGTCATCCAGCGGATCGCGTCCGTGAAAGATGTCGCGGCGCGCGATTTTCAGGAATGGCTTAAGGAAAGGAACCAAGCGGGATTCGACATCTACATCGGCATGAACACGCTGAAAGAGGGTGCGCGCAGCCGAACGAAGCGCGACATCCACGAAATCAGGCACGTATATCTCGACTTGGATTACCGAGGCTCCGAGGCGCTCAAAGCGATCCAGAACTCAGACGAAGTACCCAAGCCAAATTTCGTTTTGGACACCTCGCCGGGCAAACATCAGGTTGTATGGAAACTCGAAGGTGCGACGCCTCAGGAAGCAGAAGACCTACAGCAGCGGATGGCGCACGAGTTCGGCGCAGACGTCGCAGCGACCGATGCTTCGCGCGTCCTCCGGCTCCCCGGATTTGCTAACAGAAAGTACGGCAACGGATGCGCCGTCCGCGTCACAAAGCATTCCGACAGAACATACAACCTCCGAGATTTCCAAATCGCGTCCGGGCCAGCAAAGGGTGAACGAACACCAGAGCAAGGGCCGCCGCGCTTAGGCGGCGAGCGCGAAACCCTTACCCAGTCCGAACGCGATTGGGCTTACGCGAGGCGTGCCCTTGCAAGAGGCGACGATCCCGAAGAAATTATCCGTCGCATCGCAGACTACCGCGCCGATGAAAAGCACGACCCGGAATACTACGCCCGACACACCGTTGCGAAAGCACAAGCCGACATGCAAAACCGAGCGGCGACCCAGAGTTCCGAAGCAGCCGAAATCAGCCACAACTCAAGGGAAATGCCATGAGCCAAACAGCAATAGCCTTACCCGAACCGAAGACCGAGCCACCCGAGGATGAAATCCCCATGACAGTGCGCGAGGCCGCCAAATTTCTTGGCGTCAGCCAGCAGACTGTGTATCTTTGGGTGGAGCGTAAGCAGATTCCCCATCTCCGCGTAATGGGACGCAACATCCGGTTCTTGAAATCGGAGTTGGTTTCGTTTCGCGCGTCGTTCAAACAGGAGATGGAGAATGAGTAGACCTGTAGAGCACGATGGCGTTGTCTATCGCCGTGAAGGATCGAAATTCTGGTGGATCTGTTATCGGGATAGAACCGGTAAACGCCAGAGAGAATCATCCCTCACGGAAGACTGGCAGCAAGCCCACAAGATGTTACGTGCGAGGCTTGAGGCCCGGGATGGCAACGTCTTGCAGGTGGTTCGCAAAGGTGAAAGCTTGAGTTTCGGCGAATGGGCGGACTCTTTTTTGGAAAACTATTCCAAGCCGCCTGTCCGTCAGCTAGGCACACATAAAGCGAATCTCCGGTGCGTTCAACACTTGAAGAGGGCCTTCGCTACCCGACGCTTGATTGACGTGGGACCTGACGAGATCGAATTGTATCTTCGTGAGCGACTTCGTCAACGAGTCAGGGTCCGGCTCGGCAAGGGCTACCGTGAAGTAGGCTTGTTGAAAGCAACCACGGTTCACCAGGAAATGCGGGTGCTTCGACGGATGTTGAATGTTGCGGTTCGAAAGAGATTACTGACCTCGAACCCATGTGCGATGGTGGAGTTTCCCGTTGCGTTAAAAGGGATGTTCCGTCCGCACTACGTCACTTGGTCCGAACAGCAGCAAATCGAAAAGAACGCAATGCCGCATCTGCGGAACGCCATCCGCATCATCGCGGAAACCGGATTGCGAGTGAAGAAAGAACTGCTTCCGATGAAGAAAAATCAGATCGACTTCATCAACGCGGTCCTCTGGATTCCAGATTCCAAAACACCGAATGGTGTCGCGGAAATTCCGTTGACGAAGCTCGCATCGGACGCGTTCCGAGATCAAGTCGCAATCTCTGGGAATGGAGAGTTCCTCTTTCCCAGCGGCCTAAACAAGAACGGACACTTGAGGTCTCTACGAACAGCGTGGAGGAAGGCCCTGAAAAGAGCCGGAGTTCCGTATTTCAGGCTCTATGACCTGCGATCCACTTACGCAACCCGGCTTAGCGCCGGAGGCGTGGCGGACGAGTGGGTCATCCAAATGCTTCGCCAGGGCGATTCCCAGGTGTTCAAGAAGTATTCGCAAATGAAGTTGCAGATGAAGCGGGAAGCGCTGGACAAAATCAATCGCCGGGCCAACGAAATGTCAGGGGTTTTGACACAGCAAGGTTCCGGTGGCAGGGGTTTTGACACAGTTCTGACACAGTAAGGGGTAAAAGGTGGGTTTTGGGAGTTTGCGAACGCTTGCAAATGCTTTACTATCAATAAAAGTTCCCGCTGTGGGCGTGTAGCTCAGCTGGGAGAGCACCTGCTTTGCAAGCAGGGGGTCGCCGGTTCGATCCCGGCCACGTCCACCAAATTCTCCCTGATTGCAAAAGACTTAACGAAAACGTTCTGTCTCAACAGCCCGATTATTCGTGCACACTGTGCACGAACTGTGCACGAATGCGTCATTGGACCGCCTCTGTGCACAGTGACGAAGTCGAAAAAGCATCGGCCTCCCCACTCGGCACCATTTCGTTGGCTCGACGGTTTAGCTTCTCCAGGGCTTCGCGCTTCATCCTCAGCTTCATCTGCGAATACTTCTTGAAGACTTGCGCGTCACTCTGGCGGAGTAGTTGCGTTACCCACTCGTCGGCTACGCCTCCCGCGCTCAGCCTCGTGGCATAGGCCGAACGGAGATCGTAAATCCGAAAATAGGGAATCTTCGCCCGTCGTAGAGTTTTCTTCCATACGGTTTTGAGTCTCTTGAGGTGTCCAGTTGGATTCAGATTGCTCGGAAACAAGTAGGGCCCCGTACCTGAAATCGCTATCTGAGTCCTGAAAGCCTCGATAGCGATAGAGGTGAGGGGCACGTCGGCTACGCCGTTCGGAGTCTTTGAATCCGGTATCGTGACAACCGCATTTTGCAAATCCACTTGGTCCTTTTTCATCGGAATCAGTTCCTTGTAGATTCGCAATCCGGTCTCCGTGATGATTCGAACGATATTCCGCAAATACTGCGGAGCATGCGCCTCGATGTTTTGCTGTTCGGACCATGAAACATAGTGCGGTCTGAATAAGCCTTTCATGGCGACTGGAAACTCAACACCTGAACAGGGATTGGTCGTAAGGAGCTTTTTGCGAACAGCCACGTTGAGCATACGCCGGAGAACTCTGAACTCCTGATGTACCGTCGTTGACTTGACCGTTCGCAGCTCCTTGCAGCCAAGCTTGGTCTTGACAATAACGGGCGCGCGAAGGCGTTCTCGAAGGTAGCCGTCAATGGAATCGGCGGTCAGGTCCACCAAACGGGTTTCACCAAATGCAGCCCGTAGGTGTTTGATGCACCGCGCGTTTGCATTGTGCGTACCCTCCGCTCGCATGGGAGGTTTGGAATAGTTCTCCAAGAAAGAATCCGCCCATTGTCCGTAAGTCAAGGTCTCGCCCTTCTGTACAACCTCCAGGAGATTGGCATCTCTCGCCAGAAGTCGCTCCCTGAGCTTCTTATTTGCATCTTCCCAATCGGCGGTCTGGCTGGATTCTCTCCGGGCAATACCCTTGCGATCCCGATAGCGAATCCACCAGATTTGGGTGCCAGGCCGCCGGTAAACTACCCCGTCGTACTTTCGTGCTCTAGGCATTCTCCATCTCCTGTTTGAACGACGCGCGGAACGAGACCAACTCCGATTTCAAGAACCGGATGTTGCGTCCCATCACGCGGAGATGGGGAATCTGT
>DASYYR010000029.1:0-21919 GCA_035933575.1 Candidatus Acidiferrales bacterium
GCCCGCGCCGACAGCCAAGCGGTGCGTCTTTCCTGAATTGTCCTGAAGATCGGGCAAGACCATCGCGCCGCCAGAGCCGAGGTCCAAATCTTTTCGCGATTCTTCCACGGTGTTGTGCATAACGAAGTAGTCGTTCACGGAAAGCTTTCCGCCGGCGGTTGAAAGTTTCATGAATGCGTTGCCGTAATCTCCCTTTTCCGGAAAGCCTTGCGGGTTGAGAATAGTGTCGAATGTGCCGTTGCCCGCAAGAAAATAAATATTGTTCGACGAATCGGCGGCGAGGCCCGCGCCGGACATCCAGATCGCGCCTTCGCTGCCATTGGGCATAATGTTGAGGACGCTGGTCTGCTTTAGAGTGCGCGCGTCGTAACCGATGATCCAGCCCGTGTAGGGATCGAAATCGCAATGCGAGGCCCAACTGGTGTAGACAACGCCATTGAGCAGCAGCAGGCCTGCGCGTTCCTTATATTGCTTGGGATCGAAATCGACCTGGCCGTTTGAATTGGGGATGGCGGAGCCGGGATAGGTGGCTTCAATGGTCTGCGGGCTATCGTCAAGCTCAGCGCCGGTGGTGATATCAAGCGCGTGGAGGCGCTGAAAATATTTTCCCGAGCTGTCTTTGGACATGGCGACGACGTAAATCGCGCCATGAGGTCCCGCTTGCAAATCGATCACTGGCGTTGACGTGACTCCGATTTCCGGTTTCACCTGGCCGCAGCCGCGATCGTCGCTGGTCGATTCATCGGGCCCGAGCAGAGAGACTTGCCAGAGTTGCGCGGAAGTATCCGCATCGAAGGCGTAGACGAGGTCGTGTTCTGTGACGACGAAAACAACGTTGTGTTTCGCGCGCGCGATCGTGAGCTGCGAAACGTAGAGCGGTTCCGCGTCCACGAGGCCCTGCACGGACAAGAAGGCAATCTTGCCGAAGTCGCGTGAGTTGACATTGCGAGGCGTGAGGATTTTTTCGTCGGTGTAGAGGCCCGTGCGCAAATTATTGTTATGGTAGGTGAGGACATTCACGGAGCTCCCTGCCGCGGGTGCGGCGTCTGTGGGCTCGGCCGTTGTGGTTGAATCGGCCGGCTGCGTCGAGGCGGTGGACTCGCTGGAATGTGAGCTGCTGCATCCCGCGAACATGCCGGCGCCGGTGCCAGAGAACGCGATGATTGCAGCGACTACGAGGGTGCGGCTTCTGCTTCTCAAAATCGCACAGTTCAAAGGGATTTTCCTCAAACAGCGATGCGTTCGCGACGAATCAAACAGTAGATGTTCCCGCCGCACGTAAGATGCGAGGAAAACAGTTTTCGTTACGGAGTCGAGACTATGAGCCCGCGGGGCGGCGGTGCTGGCCGAAACTGACTTCGATGGGCGTGTCCTTCGGCAAAACCAGATTATTGCCGCGGGTGATGAAATGGAAATAGACCGATTCGCCCGCGCCCACGAATCCCATCACTTGCCCAAACGCGCGCGATTGCAGTCCGATGCCGAGCGCGAATCCGATGAGTTTATAACCGGAACCGCCGGCGACACTCGTCTTTCCCGGGTCGCCACCCTGGTCGACGGTGCCGCGATCTTGATCGGTGCGCATCGTCGAAGTCGCAATGGCGACGGATAGAGCAGTACGCAGCACGCGCGATTCCTTATCGCCTGCGACGCTTGTGTCGCCCTCCGAATCGAGCTTGATGTGCGAAGATTTCGCAACTTCAATTCCTTCGAGAGCCATCTCCACCGGCTGCGGCGTGCTCAGCGGCAATTGAACGCGCTGAAGCGTGAAGTGCAGCTGGCCGTTGCGATGCAATCGCCGCGCGGGTTCCGCGTGCACGACCATGCCCTGAAGCTCGGTGCCGACGGGCAGCAAAAGTTTTTTGTCCGGAGAGAAAACGGGACGCGTGAGGATGGCGCTGACGGGCGTGCCCAGATGCGCAGTCGCGGAACTCAACGGAGTGGCGAGGCGCGCGTATGCTTCATTATTCACCGCAGGGAGCTGGCCCATCGCGCCCATTTCTTCGGCTGCGATGGCAACCGAACCGAATTCGAGGGGCTGCTCTAGCTCGGCGTCGAACACGGTTCCGGCCGCGATTTTCTGTTTGTGATACGGCCATTCGTTCCAGGCGAATTGTTTTGCGTGCCGCCACATGGCGGAGGGTTTTATTTGCTCGATGGCAAGATGCCATTGTTGGCTGAGCAAACCGCGAGCGCGGTGAACGGCTCCATTTTTCTGCGGATTCGTTTCCAGACGTATGACGGGGCCGACGTCGGGCACTACTTTCGTGCGCAGCGGCATGCGTGTGCCGTCTTTCAGAATCAGCGTGTTGAATTCGACTTGGACGGCGCGGTGCGGCGAAAAATCCGCATTTAGATATGCCGCGGTGCGCTTCATTTTTGAAGGCGAGAGCAGTTCGGTGATGTGGCCGTCGACTTCGGTATCTTTCGGGATCACGACGCGGTCGAAAGAATAAATCGGTTCCGTGGTGAACACTTGAATCGGCTGGCCGACTTTTTTTACCGGCAGGGGTTTCTTCAGCATCACGCGCAAAGGGACTCCGGCATCGACAACGAGTCGCAGAGGGGGCGGAACAATCGGCGGGGAATCCTGCAAGAATGCGAGGTCGCTGTCGCCCCCCGGCACGTGTTTCGTCGAAGTTTGGCCGGGCGAGCGTCGCTTCAACTCGGGAGAATTCTGCTGAGGCGTTTGCGCCGGCACATTCAGCGCCACCGCAAAAAAGAGTGCCATTCCAATTACTGAGTTTCGTGAGAGGTTGTTCATTTTGCTTCCTGTCCCATGGCCGATAACCTGTTGGGGTACGTCGAGCGCGCCGATGGCCTTCCAAACATGATAGCTGAAAACGGGCCGCGAGTTGCCTGAATGGCGGAATATTATGGGCGCGAAGCGGTACCGTTCAAAATTATACTATTGCATTGATTGACTTCCACGCTTAAGGCACGGGAAGATGGAGTTTTCCGATTTACGCGCCATACTTGGTTGCCTGTATGTGTGCTACATGTGCCTAATTACGTCTCACGGGTTACTTACTATGGGGGGCATCCGGCGTGACGGGCGGCGGGGGAATTGAAATCGTATGACGGCGAGAACCGAAATGGCGGGCGGCCTGCATCGCATGACGCGCGAAGAGCGCGTCCGCGCGGCGTTTTACCGCGGAGGCGATTTGACGCTCGAGAATCCGCTGTATCTCCGCGCTGTGCGCACGCTGATCGATGAACTGCTGCGCGAAGATATGGAGCCTGCGGATTTGACTGTCGAGGCGATGGAAATTGGCGCGCGTCCTTGCACCGTGGAAATTCGCACCAAGGAAGCGGGTGTGGTTGCGGGAGTGGCGGAAGCAACGTGGATTTACGAGCGCTCGCGGCAGACAGCGACGCCGATTATCAGTGACGGCAGCAATGTGACGACGGGCGACGTGATTTTGCGCATTGCGGGAGAGGCGCGGAGTTTGCTGAGTCTGGAACGCACGGTGGTGAATCTGGTGCAACGGATGAGCGGTATCGCCACGGCGACGAAGAAACTGGTTACGGCGGTCCAGCAAGCGTCGGCGACGGCGCATGTGGTTGGCACGCGCAAAACGGCGTGGGGATTGCTGGATAAGCGCGCGATTCATTGTGGCGGGGGCGGGACGCACCGGCTGAACTTGGGCGATGCGATTCTGGTCAAAACAAATCATCTGCGGCTGGCATCTAATAAGACATCGGATGCGACGCTGCGGCGGGCGTGGGAGCGAAGGAAGTCGGCGGCGTTTTTCGAAGTCGAGGTGACAAGCGTGGAAGAGGCGCTCGAAGCTGCGCGCGTGCTTGGCGAATTGCAGGCGTCAAGCGACGCCTGTCCGTGCATTCTGATGCTCGACAATTTTTCCGCGACGGATGCCGGGCGCGCGGTGAAGTCGCTCCGTGACGCGGGCCTGCGTGACGCCGTGCTCGTTGAAGCGAGCGGCAAAGTGTCCGAGGAGTCGGTGGCGTCTTATGCGGCGGCCGGCGTGGACGCGATTTCCATCGGCGCGCTGACGCATTCCGTGCGCGCGCTCGACTTGAGCGCAAAGATTATTCCCGAGGCGAGGTGATTTTGGCGTGAGCGAAGCTGCAAATCCCATTCCGTTTGAGGCGCGCTATTCCGTGCCGCCCGTCGAGTTGATCGAGGACTCGCCCGCGGAAATCCGCCTGAAGCAGGAGCGCATCACGCGGCTGAAGGAAGAACGCAATGCGGTGATTCTGGCGCACAACTATCAGCGCGATGAAGTGCAGGAAGTCGCTGATTTCGTCGGAGACTCGCTGGGGCTTTCGCAACAGGCCGCGGCAACGCCCGCCGATGTGATTGTTTTTTGTGGCGTGCATTTTATGGCGGAAACGGCGGCGATTTTGTGCCCGCAGAAAATCGTGCTGCTGCCGGATTTGCGCGCGGGCTGCTCACTGGCCGCGACGATCACCGCCGATGAGCTTCGCGCATGGAAGGCGCGCTATCCCGACGCTGTGGTGGTGGCGTACGTCAACACGTCCGCCGAAGTAAAGGCCGAGAGCGATTATTGCTGCACGTCGGCGAACGCAGCGAAAATCGTGCGCGCGATTCCGCCGAAACGCCCGATCTTGTTTGTTCCCGACAAATTTTTGGCGGCCTTCGTCGCGCGGGAAACTGGCCGGCCGAATATCATTGCGTATCCCGGCTCTTGCCACGTGCATCGCGCGATACGGCCGGAGCAAGCGCTGAACATGATGGACGAATATCCGGATATCGAATTGCTGATTCACCCGGAGTGCGGCTGCGTCGCTTCGTGCATGGCGCGCGTTGCGGACGGCACGCTGCCGCGTTCGCGCACGTTTTTTCTGTCGACCGAGGGCATGATGCGCCACATCGGCGAATCGAAAGCGGACGAATTTGCCGTGGGCACCGAAGTGGGAATGCTGCACCGGTTGCGGAAGATGGCGCCGGATAAATTTTTTCGGCCCGTCAATCCCGAGGCAGTCTGCGAATTCATGAAGACCATCACACTCGATCGGATTCTGCGCTCGCTCGAAATTCTGGAGCCGCAGATTTGCGTCCCCGAAGAAACCGCCCGCCGCGCGCGCCGCGCGATCGACCGCATGCTCGAAATCGTTTAATTCGACTGTAAATCTCGACTTCATAAAATCCGCACTTCTCTCGTTTCCACAGGTGGCCTAGAATCGGCGTCTCGCAGACACTTGCTGTTCGCACGCGATGGGAGGATTCGGCATGAGGATTGCGAAACGACGTGGCGTGATGCTCCTGGCAATAATCGGTCTGATGATGGCGGCGGCGCGGGCGCGCGCGCAAACGGCGACTGACTCGGCGCACGTGGTGAAATACCACGCCACGAATGACAATGTGAAATATGACTACTGCGTGGCGCCCGCGGTGGCGCACGTCCACTCGGGCGATATCATCGAGGCGAACACGCTCGACTGCTTTGGTGACGCCATCCAGCATCCCGGCGACACGCTGG
Source organism: Candidatus Acidiferrales bacterium (assembly GCA_035933575.1). Classification (GTDB taxonomy): domain Bacteria; phylum Acidobacteriota; class Terriglobia; order Acidiferrales; family UBA7541; genus DAHUXN01. Next base: position 5,466 of record DASYYR010000029.1, read on the forward strand.
CCATGGCGAAGGGCGACAATCCGCTGACCGGGCCGTTTTATATTGATGGCGCGGAGCCTGGCGACACGCTGGCGATACGTTTTCTTTCGCTCGAAGTGAACGGCAAACAGGGAATCGGCGCGCTGGCTCCGGGATTTGGCGCGCTGAACCCGACCGATTTTACGCCGATGATCAACCAGCCGCTGCCCGAGCGCATCTGGTTTTATCCCATCGATCCGGTGACGAATACGGCGACGTTCAAGGCGGACGATTCGAGTTTCACAACGAAAATTCCGCTGCATCCGTTTCTCGGGTGCATTGGCGTCGCGCCCGCGGGCGGCGAATCGCGCAGTTCGGTTGTCCCTGCGGATTTTGGCGGCAATATGGACTCGCCCGAAGCGAGCGTGGGCAACACGCTTTATTTGCCAGTGAACGTGGCGGGCGCGCTGCTCTATTTTGGCGACGGGCACGCGGCCATGGGCGACGGTGAAGTGGCGGGAACGGCGATTGAAGTTCCGCTGCGCGTGCGCCTGGAAGTGCGCGTGATTAAGGGTTGGAAAATCGTTTGGCCGCGGTTTGAGAATGAGCATGAACTGATGGCTGCGGGGATTACGCGCCCGCTCGATGATTCGCTGCGCATCGCTTTCGCGCAGCTTGTCGATTGGATTCATCAGGATTATGGCCTGAGCAATTTGGATGCGTACGAATTGCTTTCGAAAGTGGCGCGCATTCGGCTGGCGGAAATGGTCGACCCGAATTACGTGGTGATCGCGAAAATCGACAAGAAGTTTTTGCCGCCGAAAAGAAAATGACGACCCACGAGCCCGACCGGCAGGCGCGTTACGACCGCGAATGGCGAAGATTTCGCCGTTTGCGCGCCGCTTTCTGGATTCTTTTCGCGGGGTTGTTTCTGATTTTATTTTTCGGCGCTGGAATCAAGAATCTTTTGGAATTGAGTACGGACGGATCTGTCGAACTGCTGCTGGCGTACATGGCGATGGTTTGGGTGACAGGTTATAACGTGAGCGGTTTTCCATGTCCGCGCTGCGGACGCGTATTCGCTGGTAAGCGCTGGTTCGGACTGGTCTCGACAGCGCAACGCTGCAATTCTTGCAAACTTCCGTTGTGGGGTGGCTGCGAGGATACAAGGTTACCGGGAACGCAGAGTTCCTAACGCGCATCCATTAACACGCAGAATCAATACGCATCAATAGGGATGGTATTTGACGGGGCAGCGCACCGCGCAGGGGAACGAGGCTTTGCTTGCATGCAGCAGCGAGTTCCGATAGCGTGCGGTTCGCGAGGTTTACTTGATAATCAGAATTCGCAAGTCCGGCGCGACGACGATTCTCGATCTCAATGGCCCGCTCATGGTGGGCGAAAGCGAGATGGAGTTTCGGCGGAAGCTCAAGGAGCTGCTTTATGAAGGCGCGCGGCAGATAGCGATTAACTTGGCCGGCGTGTCCGACATGGACAGCTGGGGCCTGGGGGCGCTCGTGCGACACTGCGCGGAGGTAAGGCGCTGCGGAGGGCGTTGCGTTTTTTTTTCGCCTACCACGCGAGTTCAACACCTTATCAAGGTCGCGCATCTTGATTCCGTGCTGGATATTGCGGCCGATGAGGCAACGGCGCTCAGTCGCGAGTGAAAATTTCTCCGGAATTTCAATGCAACACTAGAATCACCGTCCCAACGCCAAACATCCCGATTAGTGGTTGTCTGACCCAGTGAAAATCGCTTTCGGCAACATCATGCTGACCACCTTATTGCCGTCCACCAGCTCGCTGATGTGCAAATCGGCGGCGACACTGGAAAGCATATAAGCATCGTCGCGCGAAAGATGTTTATCGTGCATCAGGAAATCAAGCATTTCGTGAACGGCCATCTTGGTGGCTTCGTTGAGATCCTCATGGATGCCCATAGTCATGTAGTAGTCGGGCGTTTCGGCGCGCGGCCAAAGCAGATGCATATCTTTCCTGTCGATGAGCTGAAACGTGCCGATGAGTGAGGTTTCCATCGCCGTGATGTCCACTTCGCCGTCGCCCTGTCCCGCGTGGCCGTCACCGGCCCAGAAGAGCGCGCCTTCGGCATTCACGGGGATGTAAAGAGTTGTGCCGGCGACGAGATACTTATTGTCCAAATTGCCCGCGTGCATCCACGGCGGCGCGCTGCTAATGCGTCCGGCAGCGGGCGGCGGGGCGTCTCCCAAGCTCCCAAAAAATGGATGAAGCGGAATCTCAATTCCGTCGGCGAAATGCGCGACCATCCGCTGCGCGTCGAGAGGAATGATTTTCATTCGTCCGTAGGGATAATCGTTGGGGAGGAAGCCGCGCCCGGGGCCGAAGGCGTTGTACGCATACGGAATCGCAAGTCGAATGGACTTGATGCGCACTTCCAGAACATCGCCCGGTTCAGCGCCTTCCACGTAGACCGGACCCGTCAAGATATGCCCGCCCGGGCCTTTGTCTTTCACCTGATCAAAAATGTCGCGCAGGGATTGTTCGACCTGATCCGCGGGAACGCCGGCTCCCTGCAAAGCCTTCGGGCTGGAAGTGATCAGCGTTTGCATTTCAACCGTATCGCCAGAATGAATGCGGAGAACAGGCGGAGCGCTGGCAGCATAGAACCCCCAGGAGATTGTCTTCGGCGTGGGCTTGAGTACAAGAGGGCTGGCATTTGAAGCTGACGAAGACTGCTGCCGGGCATTAACGGCGAGACAAAAGATCATGGCCGCCAATAATATTGCAATCGCTGATTTCTTCATTTTCCGTTTCCTCCCGCGCGGAATTCTGGCTCGTTAAGCTTGCGGTTAAGCGATTCGCGAACTGACGGCGGAGTCTAGCACAGCGAATGGAGAGTAGTACTCCTGCGTTCCAATCCGGCACAGCGGTTGCGACTGGCACATGGAAATACGAATCTGCGGCGCCAACCTCTGGGACGTACCACGCAACGTTGTGATTGCAGGAGCGTTGTATCCGGCTGCTTGCGACGGTTTGGCCACCGTCCTGCTGATTTCCGTTCGTGATGCGAAGTGTGCAAACCATCTGCCGGTTTCTGTTATTGGGAATGATTACGTGTGGGCTGGCGGGAGGCTCCTTACCAGGAGAGGCGCAGAGTCGGGCAAATTATCGAACAGAAGCTGAGGACTTGCACAATTTTGCGGAGTTCGTGGAATGGCCGTCTTCGGCGAATGCTGGAAAAGGTACGGCGGACTCCAGCATCAATTTTTGCGTGTTAGGCCAGGACCCATTTGGGAATTCATTGGATGCATCAATCTTGGGCCATCCGATCGGTGATCGGCAGACCACGGTGGTCCGCGGCAAACGGCTGGAGGATTTCGGCGAGTGCGACGTCCTATTTGTTAGTCCCTCGGAGGCGAAACGACAATCCAAAATTCTGACCCGATTGAACCGCTCGGCGGTGTTGACGGTTGGAGAGACGACGGATTTCGCGGCGGGCGGCGGCATCATCCAGTTCGTTCCGGAGGGCGACCGCGTCAGCTTTTTGATCAACGTTGATGCCGCTGGCCGAGCGGGCTTAAAAATTCGAGCAGCTTTGCTTGCGCTGGCGCAGGTAATTCACGATGGCGACAGAAAACGCGGCGGATAGGATGCCGGCGGCTTCCAAGCATCAATCGATTCGAGGCAAACTGACGCGCATCATTTTGATTTCCTGTGGGCTGGCAGTGGTGTCCGCGTGCGCGATTTTCGCCACATACGATATTCGCACGGTCCGCCAATCCAGACTTCGCACCGTCGCAACACTTGCGGAAATTACCGGGACGAATTCCGAAGCGGCCTTGACCTTCAGCGACGAACAGGCTGCAAAGGAGATCCTACGATCGTTACGGGCCGACAAACAAGTGACGCACGCAGCACTGTACATGCCCAACGGGAAGGTGCTCGCAGTCTACAGCCGCGACCTGAGCATCGACGTTTTCACGCCTCCGCCGATCGAAGCGGACGGTGCGCGTTTTTCGGTCGGCAAGATCGTCGCGCTCCACACGGTTGAACTGGATGGCAAGCCCGCCGGAACAATTTACCTTGAATCTGATTTGAGCACGATAGTAGCGCGGGAGGAACGTCTTGCCGCAATGGTAGGGTTGGCGCTGCTTGTTTCGCTCCTTCTGGCAGGGCTGGTGGGATCGCGGCTGCAAAGTTCCATTTCCGGGCCAATTCTGGAGCTGGCGCGCACCGCGTTCGCGATAGCCGTCGACAAGGATTACTCCGTGCGCATGGAGTCGAAAACCGGAGATGAAATTGGCTTTCTCTATGAACAGTTCAACGCAATGCTGGCGCGAATTCAAGACCGCGATATCGAACTGGAACGAGCGCGTGCTGAACTCGAACGGCGAGTGGACGAGCGCACCAATTACCTGAGCGCGTTGATCGAGGGAAGCCCGCTGGCGATTGTTGTAACCGATCAAAATGGTACTGTACGCTCGGCTAATCCTGCATTTACGAGAATTTTTGGCTACCTGGAAGAGGAAATTAAGGGAGGAGTCCTAGACAATTTCCTAGCGCCGGGCGAGCTTTACGTTGAGGCGACAAGAATCACGCACGGAAGAAAGGAAGGCGGGAGCGTACACCTGGTGACGCGCCGGGCGCGAAAAGACGGGAGCCTTGTGGATGTGGAGGTTTACGGATTGCCCTTGTGCGTGCACGGGGAGATCGTGGGAGGGTTCGCGCTCTATCAGGACATTACTGAACGGAAGCAGGCAGAGGAGCAGCTGGCGGAACGCACGTCTTACTTAAACACACTCATCGAAACCAGTCCGCTGGGCATCGTCGCCGGTGACGCGAACGGTCTTATCAAGATTTGTAATTCTGCTTTCGAACGTTTGTTTCGATGTGTTCGAGCGGAAGTGATTGGCATGAGTCTGACCTCGTTGGTAACGCCCCCCGAGCGAAGTGAAGAGTCAGCAGGATTTGTGCGTCGACTGACGGCAGGAGAGACGGTCCACGCAACGACGCAACGCCGCCGCAGCGACGGAACGCTCGTGGACGTCGAGTTGTATTGCGGACCTTTGCACGCAGGAGGTGGACAGTCAGGCTTCCTGGTCTTGTATCAGGACATCACTGAACGGAAGCGAGCAGAGGAAGAGCTGGCCGAGCGCACGGCTTACCTTAACACGCTGATCGAAGCAAGTCCGCTGGGCATCGTAGCGGTTGATACGGAAGGCCGGATCAAGATGTGTAATTCCGCTTTCGAAAGGCTGTTTCAATACGTTCGAGCGGAAGTAACTGGCGTGAACCTGAATTCATTGGTCACACCACGAGAATGCAGGGAAGAGTCGGCGGAATTTGCCCGTCGGCGCCAGGGCGGAGAGACCGTTCAGGCGACAACACAACGCCGCAGGAACGACGGCACGCTGCTCGACGTGGAATTGTACGGTGTTCCGATGCGCGTGGGTGGAGAAGAAGTCGGAACATTGGTCATTTACCACGATATCAGCGAGAGAAGGAAAGCCGATGAAGCATTGCGAAACGCAAAGGAGCGAGCTGAAGCGGCGAACCGGGCCAAGAGCGAGTTCCTCGCCAACATGAGCCATGAGATACGCACGCCGATGAATGGAATTCTGGGTATGACCCAGCTCACGCTGGAGACGAAGCTGAACGACGAACAGCGGGAATATCTGGGAATGGTGAAATCATCGGCGGACTCGCTGTTGATGCTGCTGAACGACATTCTGGATTTTTCCAAAATCGAGGCGGGCAAGCTCGATCTGGATTTGTCGCCCTTTGCCCTGCGCGAAAGCCTGGGAGAAGCGCTGAAAGCGCTGGGGTATTTGGCGCACAGAAAAGGTCTGGAGCTGGCGTGGCACGTCGACGCACGAGTGCCAACATGGCTGGTGGGCGACAGTGGACGTTTGCGGCAGATACTGGTGAATCTGGTGATGAACGCGATCAAGTTCACAGAACGCGGCGAGGTGGTCGTGTCCGTAAAGATGGAAAGCGAGACACCGCAGGAAGTTGAATTGCATTTCAGCGTGCGCGATACGGGAATCGGGATCCCCGCGGAAAAGCGGGAACTGATTTTTGCGGCGTTCACGCAAGCCGACAGCTCGACGACACGGAAATACGGTGGCACGGGACTGGGGCTGACGATTTCGCAAGCTCTGGTGAAAATGATGAACGGCAGCATCTCGGTAAAAAGCGAGCCGCGGCACGGCAGCGTCTTTCATTTCACGGCGCGGCTTAAGGTCCCTGACGCGAGCTTTGTTCCACCGGCAGTGGTTGAGCCGGCCGCGCTGCGCGGGCTTCGCGCGCTGGTGGTGGATGACAATCAGACGAACCGGCTGATCCTGACGGAGCTATTGACCCAATGGGGCATGGCGCCCGAGCAAGCGGCGTCTGGCGTCGAAGCGCTGAAGTTGCTGGCGGGCGAGGGCCGCGGAAGCGTTCCGTTTCGGCTCGCGCTGATTGATGCCGACATGCCCGGAATGGACGGATTTGCCTTGGTCGAGCGCCTCAAAGCTACGTCCGAAGCTTCCGCGTTGAGCATGTTCATGCTCAGCTCGACGACGCTGTCGGGCGACATCGCGCGCAGTCACGATGCCGGGCTGGCGGGTTTTCTCACGAAGCCGGTGCAACCTTCGGAATTGCTGGACGCGATTCTGGGCGTGATGAGCAGCACGGAGAAAATGATTCCGGATGCACTGGATATTCAATCAGCACCGCAAATCTCGAATAGGGGAAACGGCATGCGCATATTGCTTGCGGAAGACAACGTGGTGAACCGTCAACTGGCGGCGCGACTGCTCGAAAAACGAGGATACACAGTGGTGATCGCGAAGAATGGAATCGAGGCGCTGGCGGCCGTCGAGCGCGAACAGATTGACATGGTTCTGATGGATGTGCAGATGCCGGAAATGGACGGACTCGAAGCCATCCGTGTGATTCGGTCGAACGAAAAAATATCCAAGCGGCACCTGCCGATCATCAGCCTGACGGCCCACGTCATGAAAGGCGATCGCGAAAAATGCATCGAGGCCGGAGCCGATGATTACATTCCCAAACCGATTCAGCCCGCGAATCTGTTCGCCGCAATGGAGCGAATGCGCCCTTCTCGGCGTGACGACAATGAGTCGCACGTGGCCCCGTCAGCAATCTACGACTCCTTGAACACCGCCGAGCTGCTCGAACGAGTGCAAGGCGACCGGGAGTTGCTGGCGGAAATCGTGCAGCTATTCGAAACCGGGTTACCGGCGATTTTGCAGGGGCTGCGCGAATCCATCGCACGGGAAGATGCGGTGGAAATTGCGCGTGTAGCGCATACTTTGAAGGGGTTCGTCGGAAATTTCGGACGAGGGGGTGCTTACCGCGCCGTCGAGGAAATGGAAAGTTTCGCGAAGGAAAGCAATATGGCGCGAACGGCAAAGGCATTTGTTGTTGTCGAACGCGAACTCAAGGAGTTGCTGGCGATGCTCGAGTCGTTTCGTGCTCCGGCGGTCGAGGCAGTGACTGCGGAGAAGACCGTAATCAATTAGGACAAACGGCCATGAAGATCCTTATCGCCGAAGACGATGCGGTTTCCCGACGGCTGCTGGAGGCGTTTCTGCGGAAGTGGGGCTATGCAGTCGTCACCGTTGCCAAAGGGGACGACGCGTGGGCCTTGCTCGACGCCGAGGAGCCGCCGCGCTTGGCGATTCTGGATTGGATGATGCCCGGAATTGAGGGTGTTGAAATTTGCCGGCGAGTGCGCGAGAGGAGCGAGCGGCCGTACACGTACATGATCTTGCTGACGGCGCGCGGCCATAAGCAAAGCCTGCTCGCCGGATTGCAAGCGGGCGCGGATGACTATCTTTCCAAGCCTTTCGATGCAGAAGAATTGCGCGCGCGTTTGCAAGTGGGCGAACGCATCCTGAAAGTGCAAGACGAGCTGATCGCGGCGCGGGACGCGCTTCATTTCCAGGCGACGCATGACGTGTTGACGGGCGTGGCGAGCCGCGGCGCGGCGTTCGAATTCCTGGCTCGTGAACTGGCCCGCGCCCACCGCGAAAAAAAGTCGGTGGGAATTGTTCTTGCGGATATTGATCATTTCAAGGCAATCAACGACAAATTCGGGCATATGGCGGGAGACTTGGCGCTCCAGGAAATAGCGCGACGCATGACCAAATGCACGCGTCCCTATGATTGCGTGGGACGCTATGGCGGCGAAGAGTTCCTGATCGTATTTCCCGCTTCGACTGACGAAGGTATCCTGCGACTGGCGGAGAGAATGCGAAAGGCGATCGAAGCTACGCCAGTGCCAATTCCCGAGGGGGAAATTGCGATCACGGCGAGCTTCGGCGTTTTGGTAGCGCACGGCTCCGGCCACAACGACGTCAACGAATTGCTGCGCCTGGCGGACGCGGCTCTGTATTGCGCCAAACATGCCGGACGAAATCGCGTGGAACGCGCGGAATTGGCCGAACCACAACTGGACACTCTATCCCCCAGTAATGCTGCGCCAGTAATATAAAGTCTGTTCGTTTTGGGATGATTGTTCCGAGAGGAGCGCTGGATGCGCGCCTTGATGGTCTTCGTGACGCGAACTTCATTGTGCGATAATTATTCTTCGTGAAGCTTCCGACAGAATCGAGACTCCACCATAGTGAGTGAGACTTTTGTTCGGCGAGTGCGCATCGACGCGCCGGCGGAGACGGTCTTCGCGTGGCACGCGCAGCCCGGCGCGCTCGTGCGACTGACGCCTCCGTGGGAGCCGATTGAGATCCTGGAATCCGCCGCCGGGATTCAGGATGGAGCACACGGGGCATTTCGAGTACGCATGGGGCCGTTTCGCGTGCGATGGGAATTCGAGCACCGTGGATACGTAGAAGGACGCGAATTTCAGGATTTCCAGCGCTCGGGCCCATTCCGCCGCTGGGAACATACGCATCGATTCATTCCGGATGGCGCCGCCGCTTGCTGGCTGGAGGATCGCATCGAGTACGAGTTGCCCATGGGCGCGGTTGGGAATTTTTTTGCGGGTTGGTTCGTGAAACGAAAGCTGGAGAAACTGTTCACGTACCGCCATCGTGTTACCTCCGAGGCATGCGCGGCAGAAGGGCCGTCGCAATTTGCAGGAGGCTGATGCCCAGGTTCCATACGCAGGCGAATGGATTTGCGTACGCGACATGCATTTTTTGCAACGGCAGTGAGCGGAAATTTTTTCGGCGCGCCGCAGTTAGTGTAAACTGGCTTGTTGTTGACTGACCCGCCCGCACCGCAAGGCAGCGAGTCGAGGAGGCCCAAACTTGAACCCAATCAAACCTATTGTCGCCCCAGCGAGCGACAAGACAAGCGCGGCGCGCCGCGAGTCCCTGACAATTACCGACAATCGCACAGGGCGGCAGTATGAAGTTCCGGTGCAACATGACACGATTCGCGCCATCGATTTGCGCCAGATCAAAGTGAACGAAGACGATTTTGGCATGATGACCTATGACCCGGCATACACGAACACAGCATCGTGCATCAGCCGCATCACATTCATCGACGGCGATAAAGGCATTCTTCGCTACCGCGGCTATCCCATTGAGGAACTCGCGGAGAAAAGCACTTATTTAGAGACTGCTTATTTGATTTTGCACGGCGAATTACCGACCAGCGCGCAACTCGAAGACTGGACATATCACGTAACGCATCACACGTTCATTCACGAAAGCATCAAGAAATTCCTCGACGGCTTTCATTACGATGCACACCCGATGGGCATGATTATTTCGGCGGTCGCGGCGCTTTCGACCTTCTATCCCGACGCGAAAAATATTTTCGATGAAGATTCACGGCGCAAGCAGACCTGGCGGCTGATCGGCAAAATGCCCACGCTCGCCGCCTTCACCTACCGGCACAGCCTGGGCATGCCGTACGCGTATCCCGACAACGAACTAAGCTATCCCGGAAATTTTCTGAACATGCTGTTCCGCACAACGGAACTGAAGTACCGGCCGAATCCCACGCTCGAGCGCGCTCTGGATGTTCTGTTTATCCTGCACGCGGATCACGAACAGAATTGCTCCACCAGCGCCATGCGCGGCGTTGGCAGTTCTCACGTGGATCCGTATTCGGCGATTGCCGCGGCCACGGCGGCGCTATACGGCCCGTTGCATGGCGGCGCGAACGAAGCGGTTCTGCGGATGCTGCTCGAAATCGGCTCCGTGAACCGCGTCCCGGATTACATCAAGCAAGTAAAGTCCGGTGAAAAAAAGTTGATGGGCTTTGGCCACCGCGTCTACAAGAACTACGATCCGCGCGCGAAAATCGTGAAGCACATCGCGTATGAAGTTTTCGACGTGATGGGACGCAATCCGCTGATCGACATCGCGCTGGAATGCGAACGGATCGCGCTGGAAGACGATTATTTCGTCAAGCGCAAACTCTACCCGAACGTGGACTTCTACACGGGACTCATTTACCAGTCCATGGGCTTCCCGATGACGATGTTCCCCGTACTGTTCGCCATTCCGCGAACGTCAGGCTGGATCGCCCAATGGCAGGAAATGCTGCTTGACCCGGAGCAAAAAATCGCCCGCCCGCGCCAGATTTATCTCGGCAGCGACGAGCGCAGCTACATTCCGATGGACCACCGCGGCTAGTTCGTTGATGGGCATTTCTGCCGAGGAGAGCGCCGCCAAGCCATCCGGCGGCGCTGTTTCTTTTCGGTACAGCTGGTGATCAACACGTATTGCCCCTGCGGCTTTGCTTGACTTCTGGGATTCAAAGTCCATACTTCTACTACCCCTTCCTGAACGAAATCAAAACAGGCTTCTCATGGTTGCGCCTTGCGTGCCAGATTTTAGCGGGCACACACTCAGCATAACCCTCTTCCGGGGAAACCTTGCGGCAGTCCCATCCATTTGGACTGCAACCAAAAGTGTGTACCTGGCGGAGCGTTCGTTCGTTTCGCCCACTGACAGGAAATCATGAACGAAACCTCCAAGCCCGCGCTGGCCGTGCCGTTTCCAATTCGCGTGTTGCTACTCGAGCAAAACCAGGACGATGTAGAGCTGTCGCTGCGCGCGCTGACACACGACGGCTTCTGCGTGAAATCCGATGGAGCGCGGACATCCGAGGAATTCGAACAGAAGGTGCACGACAATTCCTACGATGTGGTTTTGGCCGATTATCAGTTGGCGGGATGGACGGGAATCGACGCGTTACGCATGATCGAAAGGTTGGGACTGAATCTGCCGTTGATTCTTGTCACCGGAACGCTCGGCGAAGAGAAGGCGGTGGAATGTATCAGGCTGGGCGTTTCCGACTATGTGTTGAAGCACCAACTTTCGCGCCTGCCCACGGCCGTGCGGCACGCGCTGCAACAAAAGGAAATGTGGGAAGAGCGGGCGCGCAACGTGAAGCTGCTGGAGCAAAGCGCGGCGAGTTTCCGTTTTCTTTTCGCAAAGAATCCCATTCCGATGATGCTATGCGATCGAGAGACGCTGCGGTATTTGGAGGTCAATGATGTTTGCGTGGAGCAATACGGCTATTCGCGCGAGGAATTTCTGCAGATGCGCGCCACCGACATTCGCACACCGGAAGAGGTGGCACGCGTCACGGAATTTCTAAAACAGCATGTAATTCAGCCAACCCACGCAGGAATTTGGAAGCATCGAACCAAAAATGGCCAGACGATCGAAACCGAAGTCATGCTGCATCATATGGATTTTGCGGGCCGGCCCGCGTGGCTGATTGCGGCCATCAACGTCACGGAGAAACGCGAGCTGGAAGCGCAGCTGTGGCAGGCGCAGAAATTCGAAGCCATAGGCCAGCTCGCCGGCGGAATCGCCCACGATTTCAATAACATGCTGGGAGCGATTCTCGGCTGGGTGGAGCTTGGAGTCGACGAAAGCAGCCAAAGTCCGCCGCTCCAAGGATATTTCCGGAAAGTCCAGCACCAGGCGGAGCGCGCGGCGGGACTGACCAAGCAATTGCTGGCTTTTGCGCGCCGCCAGATTCTCGAACCTCGCAATATTGATTTGAACCAGACCGTGCGCGACGCTACAGGACTGTTTGGCAAGATTATCGGCAGCAACATTGACTTGGAGCTGTCACTGATGGAGAACTTGCCAGCCGTGAAAGCAGATCCCACCCAGACGGAGCAAGTGGTTATGAACCTGTGCCTGAACGCCCGCGATGCGATGCCTCGCGGAGGACGCCTGGAAGTTCAAAGCACTCGAGTGGAGATTGACCAGGCAAATTGCCACGGTCACAAAGAAGCCAAGCCGGGAGTCTACGTTCGGCTGAGTGTTTGCGATACGGGCTTGGGAATGGACGCAGCCACAAAACTTCGAATCTTTGAGCCGTTCTTTACCACCAAGGAAACCGGCAAAGGGACTGGTTTGGGACTGGCGATGGTTTACGGAATCGTGAAGCAGCACGGCGGATTCGTGCAAGTCGAAAGCGAGCTCGGACGCGGGAGCAAATTTCATGTGTTCTTTCCGGCAGCCGCGGCAGGAGGGCTTGCGAAGCGGGAGATTGCGTCATGCGTTCCGGTACGTGGAGGAACGGAAATGGTGCTGATTGTCGAGGACCACGACGGGCTTCGCGAGGTCGCTACGACGACTCTCGAGGCGCTGGGATATCGCGTGAGGGCCGCGCGCGATGGAGAAGAAGCTGTGCGGGAATTTCGAGCCAGGCGGAACGAAATCGCGCTCGTGTTGCTCGACGTGATGCTGCCAAGGATCAGCGGGCTCGAAGTATATGATTACATTAACGGTGAACGGCCGGATATTCCGGTGTTGTTCGTCACGGGGTACAGCGCGGACAACGAAATGTTGCGCTCGATTCGGCGAAGAAATTTGCCGCTGTTGCTCAAGCCGTATGGGCCGCGCGATCTCGCGCAAAAAGTCCGCGAGGCATTGGATTTGACGCCGCATCTGGCAAGCAAGGGCCGCTAAGCCGCGCTTGCACGTCCGGTTTTAAGGATTGCGAACGATCATTGGGCGCGGTGAAGGTGCCTGCGCATGTTGCTCGCGCTTTTTGGCGTAGAGGGCCTTGTCGGCGCGCTCGATTAATTGCTCGGGCGTTTCTCCATTTTCATAGCCAGCCCAACCCGCCGCGCTGGTGACTCCAATTTTCTTTTCCTGATACTCCACGTCCAGCGAGCCCAGGCGCGCCAGCAAACTCGGAATGCGTTCGGCCGGACACTCGGGCAATATCACGAGGAACTCGTCGCCGCCCAGCCTTACGGCAAGGTCGGAAGTGCGAATCACCTTATTCAAACGGTCCGCGAAAGCCTGAAGCGTCGCATCTCCGGCCGCGTGGCCATATTGATCGTTGATGGCCTTGAAGCGATTCAAATCAAGCATCAAAACGCTCAGCGGATGGCCGTAACGTTCGGAGCGCGAGACTTCGCCGGTCAAGCGTTCCTCGCCCAGGCGGCGGTTCGACAGGCCCGTCAACGGATCGCGCGTCGCCAACCGGTGAAATTCTTCAGCGCGAATCTTTAGACGGGAAAGCAATTCCAAATGCCCGGCTGTTTCTCCGCGAAGGCGTCTGATCAGCCATTGCTGGTAAACCGCGTAGACATTGAAGAGCAGCACGAGGCCCACGAGCGCATGGATGGCCAAACTGAAGTTGAGCTGAAAGATTTGGTCGGATTCTTTCAGTATCCCGGGCAAAGAAACGGCAATCACCGCGAGGGTCAACAGGAGCATGACGGTGATGGCGCTCCACCACAGCCACGAATCGCGGCGCTCCAACCGCTTCAAGCTTTTACGCGCGTTCTCCATTTCGCGGAGCTGCAAATCGGAAAACGGTTCGAACATTGTAGGGCCGGGCGCGTGCACACGAATACTCTGGAGGAATTCTGTGGGGGCTCTGGAACGATTATAGCGCCATTGCGGTTCCGAGGAAGCGCGAAGGTCTGCAAGTTTCCTGCGCGTGAACTGCACGAATTTCAACCGCGGAGCTTGCCGCGTTCTTCGGGCGAATCGGTTTCGCGTTTTTTTTAATTTTTCTTGCCGCGACGATATTCACCGCGCTTCACGGCGGCGACGAAGCGATCCGCATCGCGGGTGGGCCGCGGGACGCGGTAACCGTCGAGGACGGACGACACGAATTCGATGGCGCGCTCGAGAGAAATGCGATGCCCCTGCGTGACGTAAATTGGACTTACGCCATCGCGCGTGCGCAGGGCCGCACCAATGATCTCGTCGCCGTCGCGCAGCGGAGTCCAGGAGCCCGCGCGTTGCGGCAAATCACCGTGCGTGCCCACCAGCAAAGACTTCGCGCAGCCGATGGTTGGCCGGTCGAGCAGCACGCCGAGATGGCAGGCGATGCCGAACCGCCGCGGGTGCGCGTATCCGTGGCCGTCGTAAAAAATCAGATCGGGGGCGTTGCGCAAACGCGCAAAAACTTTCAGCAGCGCGGGCATCTCGCGGAAACTGAGCAACCCAGGAACATAAGGAAACGTGATCGGAACCTCGGCCCAGACACGCTCGATTTCTTCCATCTCGGGGTAACGGTAAACCACGACGCCGGCAATCGCGCGGTTGCGCGCCATGTCGAATGCGAGATCGGCGCCAGCCACACAGCGGATGCGCGGCAGTCGGTCCGTAAGCTCCAGGCGCTCGCGGATGCGCAACTGGATGCGCGCCGCTTCGCGCGGCGTGACGCGCCACCGATGCAATCGCAAATACTCCATCCTTGCGAAACTATGCGGCGGGAAGAGGCGTGTCAAGGCGGGCGCCCCGGCCGTTGTTTGACATTCGATATTCCAGGAACACCGGATCGTCAAGGAACGCAATTCTGGGCGTATAATTCCCCCTTCATTCGACTTGAGGGAACTGCCACGGTCGGCGACAACGCATTTGCTGAGGAGAAACACTTGCCACTCAAGATTTCGACGCGGCAATCGGGCGACGTCACCATCGTCGATCTTGACGGCCGCCTCACCATCGGCGCCGACAGCGATTTGGTGGCCGCGCGCCTGCGGGAATTGGAGGGCCAGTCTGTGCGCAAGATTCTGGTGAATTTGACAAATGTGACACAGCTCGACAGTTCGGGCCTGAGCGCGCTGGCGGGCGGATTCATCTCGATGAAGCGCTTGGGCGGCGCATTCAAATTTTTGCGTCCTTGCGGGCGCGTGCGCGAAGTGCTCTGCGTCACCCGCCTGATCGATATAATCCCCACGCTGGACAACGAAGCCCAGGCCGTCGCCAGCTTCGCCTCCGCCAGCGCTCCCGCCGCAGGATAGCTCTCGCATGCCGGTCCTGAACAAAATCTCATCACTTCCAAGGCAAGGCTTTCGCATTTCAGCGGCCGCACTCGCCATTTTTTTCTGTGGTGCTATTCCGTCGTACGCGCAGCAGACGCAGATCGCGGCGCTGACCTCGCAGACCGCAGATGCTCTCGAAAAAGCCCACGCGAAGAAAGTAGTAGTGCTTGATTTTTCGGGGCCTGGGTTGGAAGTCACGCAGTTCGGACGAAATTTGGCCGATCAGTTTTCAGCGGCGCTGGCAGAGTCCGGGAGCAAGTTCGTGGTTGTCGATCGAACGCAATTCCTTCAGGCGTTATCAGCCGCGAAGCCGCCCATGGTGGCATCGAGTGACTTGGATCCGGCACCAGTGATGAAATTAGTTCGTGCTGACACCGAAGTCCTGGGTCATTTGGAAACCGATGGGAACAATATCTCGCTCGCAATCGAAGTCAGAAGATTCAAGAACGGCAAAACGATCGGCAAGTTCAGCGAAACACTCACGGAATCAAATGGGGCAGAGGCACGATTAGCCGAAGTGTTGAGTAAGGTCGATTACCCCGATGGAAGCTCGATCGGTTATACAGAGCCTACGTGCATTCGTTGCCCGGACCCTCAGTACCCCGAGGCTGCCTTCCATGCCCGCGTCCAGGGCACAGTTGTGCTCAGTGTTGTAATTGAGACGGACGGTCGTGCATATGACATCACCGTCCAAAAGCATCTAAGGCCTGATCTCGATAGCTCCGCTGTCAAGGCGGTACAGCGTTACATTTTTAAGCCGTCGATGGGCCCAAATGGCAAACCTGCAGCAGTGCACATGACATTCGAGATTGAATTTCACTTGTACTGAGAGGCCGCGCGCCTGCGCGAATTGGAGGGCCAGTCTGTGCGCAAGATTCTGGTGAATTTGACAAATGTGACACAGCTCGACAGTTCGGGCCTGAGCGCGCTAGCAGGCGGGTTCATCTCGATGAAGCGCTTGGGCGGCACGTTCAAATTTCTGCGTCCTTGCGGGCGCGTGCGCGAAGTGCTCTGCGTCACACGCCTGATCGATATAATCCCCACGCTAGACAACGAAGCCCAGGCCGTCGCCAGCTTCACTTCGACGGCAAAGCCCGCCGCGAGGTGACGCATCATGCCGCTCGATAGCAAGACACTGCCCCGCCTGAATTGGTCTATCCGCGTTCTCGCGCTCGTCTTTCTCACTTTCTTCTGTTGGGCAAATCCGTCGCATGGCCAACAGGAGCAAATCGACTCCCTAGCCGCGAAAGTCGCTTCAGCAATCCACAAATCGTTT
>DASYYR010000044.1:0-10181 GCA_035933575.1 Candidatus Acidiferrales bacterium
CTGTCGCACCCTTTATGAATTCACAGGTGCTCTGCCCCGGCTGTCAGCTCAACTTGAATTTTTTCCCGGATCAGCCTGTGACTCGCGCCATTTCCACGATCACGCTAGTTCGCATTGTTCTCGCCAACGGGAGAATGCAACTTTTGGGTAACTCTGAGTCTGAGGATGTCCTCGCTCAAGTCAAAGATGCTGGAGACCTACCGATGGCCTCACGCCCGCTCTTTGCAACCGCAATTCGCTTCGGAATCCTGACGCTCACATCAGAAAACACAATTCGTGGCAGCGACGGGCACCCGAAAACGGAAATGATTTTCCTGCTCGACAAAATGAGACGGCAGTTCAATCTTGCCCACAGCGACGAGCAGTAGTGCATATCTATCGCTCGTCTGGAGTATCGATTTGGAAAGGAGACATGATGGTCGCCATCAGACAAACACC
Source organism: Candidatus Acidiferrales bacterium (assembly GCA_035933575.1). Classification (GTDB taxonomy): domain Bacteria; phylum Acidobacteriota; class Terriglobia; order Acidiferrales; family UBA7541; genus DAHUXN01. The sequence goes on from DASYYR010000044.1 coordinate 439, forward strand.
TTCTCCAGTCACGATTACCCGGCCCGCCGTGCGCGCAATGTTCATGGCAATGCTGGTCTTGTTGGCGCTTTGCGCTAGTGCTAGCCGTCTCGGCGCCCAACTTGCCATTCCAGATCAAGGCGGGCCCGTTATGCAGACGCCAACTAGCGTCTTTTTGATATTTTGGCTGCCTACGGGTTCCGTCTACGACACGAATTCCAATCTCACTCCTCCCGGTGTCGGCAATTATGAAACGCTAATGCAACGTTTCTTCACTGATCTTTCGCAGAGCAATTATTTCAAAATCCTGACCCAGTACCCGGGCACGTGTGGTTCGAACATACCGACACAGCAGTCATGCTTCGGCAGCGGCACAATCACTGTTGGAGGCGTGTTCGTTGATAATCAAACCCCCTATCCTCATGCCGGCACACAACAGGATCCGCTGCAGGACCCGCCGGACATCCAGGGAGAAGTGCAGCGCATCATCACCAGCAACAATCTCAACGCCGGCTTTAATACCGAATTCTTTGTCTTTACCGGCGCCAACATTCAAGAATGTTCATTTGGGTCATGCACGTTTCCCGGCCAGGGCCTCGGCGCCCAGTTCTGCGCGTACCATTCTGCATTCACCAATGCGAACAACCAACCGACCGTCTATGCGTTCATTTCCGACGTGAGCTATATCAACGGTTGTGTGCCGAACCTATCAGAGGCCCCCAATGGGCAAATCTCCAGTGATCGCGTTGTCGTACCCGTTTCGCACGAGTTTTTCGAATCCTTTAGTGATCCTCTGCTGAACAGCTGGGTGAATCCGGCCTCAACAACTGAAAGTGAAATCGGCGACAACTGCAACTGGGTTGTGGGCGGTTTAATGAACGACGGCAGTAATATTTCCCTGAACGGGAATCCGTACATTGTTCAGGAAATGTGGAGCAATGACGACGACGGTTGTGTGCTGAGCCCGTCTACGATCATCACTGCGGCCTCGATCGAGAATAATTTTTCGGGCTTCGGCGTGCGCAGCGATACTTCGACAAGCAACATGTTGCAGACAAATACGAACTCTGAAAACCTGGCGGTCCATGTGGAGGGCAACGTCGCATGGCTGACCGGGACGAATCATATTCGCGTGTCACCTTTTACAGTGACAACTATTCCCGGCCTCTTGCAGCCGTGGTCCCCTCTGGTCGACGAGTCCTTCAGTCTCACCTCGCACCTGGCTGGCTCGGAAGACAACGATCAGTGGGTGCTTGACTCGGCAGATACGAAGATTAGAAACCCCAACGGCAGCATCGTTTGCGAACAAGTCTCCAACTTCGATATCGGCCATCCACCCACGATTAGCGACGGCATCCCGTTTGTTTTTCAGACTCCCAACTGCCAGTTCAATCTATTTATCATGGGACCCGCCACCGAACAGGTGGGCGATTCGCAGAATTATGCCGCTGTGTTTTTCACCGCGGGAGCGCTACCTTCTACCGGGCCAATACAGTGGATCGTCACCGGACCGGCAAGCTTTACCGCCAGCAGCAGCGCGTGGCAACACGTCACCTACACCGGGCCGGGCACAGTTACTGTTCAGGTAGATATAGGCGTCGCTGGCAGCCATATCAGGGCGACGCTCAGCACCAAGGTCGTTCAGCCCGGGGCGTTTAGCCCACGAGCTGCCGCGATGGCACACTTAATTCAAAGCATTCTCTCGACTCAGTTGGTCCAAACTATCATCAATCCCCTTGGGCCGGACAATCCGCTAGGTGTCGACCGAGCCACCGCCATTCAGCTTCTCAATACTGTGCAGAACTTCGCGACCGCCAGTGCCAACGCGCACTGAAACCAACAGTGTTCAGCGTCGGAAGGACTCCCTTAGTCGGGCCGCGTCACAGTGGTACGTGTCTCTGGCAAAGAAATGTCCGTTGCTTGGGGAAGCATGGCGCTCTGTCACGGTCGCACTAGAAATCAGAAATGCAGACTTGGGAAACGGGGGAGAACGCGGGGTTTTGACTTCCTAATATGAGCGGTGGGGCCACCAAGGGGTCGGCGAGTACCACGTTAGGGAGAAGGTTAGTTGGATTGGTGTTCCCGAGAGCGAGACGCGAAGAGGTAAGCGTCACATACCAACCTCCGCCAAGGCCAGGGTCATATGGGACGTTATTCGGACTAGAACGGTTGGTAAAATCGATCAAGTCAACATGGGTATAGTTGACTGAACCGGCCACCACCCTGGAGCCCTTGATGGAAATCGATGTGACTCCAAGGATGTCGATCGTCGATTGGCTGACAACAGCCGGTTGCGTGATATCAACGAGGGCAACTGTCATAAAGGCATTTCCCAAGCTCAGAGGTCCGACAGCCGCCAAGGTGCCGTCGAGGGCGGCTTTCAGGCCGGTGCCCAAATTCGGATTAAGAAGACTCTGAGTAGGCTGCGTGGGATTCGTGAAATCCATGATATCGATGTTTTGGCTATTTGTACCCGCGACCACCGCTTTAGATCCCGACAGTCCGATCGAGCCGATACCCGTGATGCACTGGGTCGAGTTTCCGATCGTGGCGCAGGCATTCACTGGAGCGCCCACCGTTGGCGAAGTGGGATTGCTGACATCGATTAGCACGACTTGTTGGCCTGTGCCCGATGACTCGCCTGCCAGTATTTTGCTGCCATTCCATTTAATCGCTGAGATATTGGCGAGCGGCGTGACTATAGGTTGTCCGACCGGTACGGGAAGTGCCGGATTACTGATGTCATAAAGCACGACCTGCGGCCCATTCATATTGCCAACGGCAATCATCGAGCCGTTGCAAGTCACCACGGACTGCCCCGCATAGGGAGGATTGACCTTCACCATTGATGGGGAAGACGGATGGCTAAAGTCGATTACAGCAAAGTTTATAACAAGTTTCCCCGGAACTGCTGTTAGTACTTCTATCGGGAGCACGTTGAAGTTGAGGGTGTTGCTCTTTTGGCCGTTGGTGGCTACCTGCACGAGCGTATTCCCAGGAGGAAGGGAGAGCGTGTTCGGCACAGTTATGTTTAGTTTGGAGCTTGATACGAACGTGACTGAGGGGCTTTGGCTGCCGAAGCTCACCGTGGAACCGTTTGTGAAACCCTTCCCAGTGATCGTAACAGTGGTGCCGCGCAGGCCAGAGGTCGGGCTTAAGCTAGCGATCACTGGTTGAACATTGACGGTCAATGTGGTGCTCTGGAATCCGCTCGACGCCGCTGTGACAGTGGCGCTGCCCCCGAATGACACCATTCAGTGGGAAAGAAGGAGAGCTCGTCTGCCCGGCTGCAATGGTCGTGCTAGCAGGAGCGCTTATACTGCCCGAGCTGGTTGTGAGGTTAACAGTAGTTGCGTTGGTTGGTGCGGGCATCATCGTTACCTTGACGGAACTGGAGCCGCCAGCGTTAATCGCGAGAGGTCCGGCTGGGGAGAAGTGCAGAGGGGGCGGGACGATGCTCAAGGTGAAAGTAGAATTGCTGGTAAGAGTGCCGGAGGTGCCATTTACCGTGACGGTGGAGGAACCTGGGCTGGCAGTCGCGGATGCCGTTATTGTGAATTGGCCGCTGGTGCCGCCGGCAGGGATAGTAAGGGTGCCGGGGCTCGGTGTGACGCCGAAAGGAAGGCCACTCAAGGTTGCGGAAATAGTGCTATTGAATCCGCCGCCGCTGGTGACGTTGACGGTGAGTGTCCCATGCGCACCGGGCGCTAATTGTAAGGGGTTAGGGCTGGGAGTCAAGCTAAACGAAGGGGTGACGACCGAAAAATTGGAGGTGTCGCTGGTGTGAATTGTGCCAGCGAAGTAATAATCGCCTGCGGCGACGAGTGAGTGATTGCCGGCATTCAGCTGGAGAGAAGCGGTGGCCGTGCCGGCAGTAGTGCCCGAGTAATTGGAAGGGAGGGAGCAAGTCGGGGTAGCTCCATTCGTTATGGCAAACGATGACGTCTGATCGACGCCATCCACGATGAATTTGAGTGAAGTGAATCCGGAGTCGTTCCAAGCCACGCACGCAGGTACCGGAGAAGGAACATTTTGTTGGCCGTGACTTGGCGAGACAACGACAATCGCAGAGCACCCCACCAGAACCACGCTGATTGCGAACACGACTACACCCACAAACAAAGAGACAGACTGATGATCGGCAAACGCGACAACATCATGCGGCGTCGAGCTGTCGATAGGGTGGGCTGTGCACGATTGCTCGGCGTTGGCAGGGGAACCCGCAAGTGTGCCCGTATTACGGAAGTGCGGTCGCCACATGTCAGTCCTCCCGCGTCCGGTAAAGATTTTGGCAACCGAATCTAGCCCTTGTGATAGCGATCCAGGCCGTCTCATCATGTGGTTCCCCTTTTGGTCTAGCAAGCTAAATGAGGAGAAGACTCCGAGCTGTTCCACGAAGAGGCACCGCCGCACTCTTCTATTGCTCGGGATCCGATGATGGCAGCAGCAGGATAACGAACTAGAATTCAACTCTATGAGTAAATTTGCGGAGGAGTTTACACTTAGAGCAGTTGAGTGTCAAATTCAAACTAACCCTCTTTTGTGCTTCAATGCTTGCCAGTTTCCGTCAGTGGCGAATCGACGCTGGTCTCAGCGCACATCATCCATTCTCGTCAGGTGAGGGTGAATGGGCGCGCCAAACGGTCGTCGTGCTCAGTAGCGCTACACTTTTTCTACACTTGCCCTTCAGAGACCGCTGTATTAGTCAAGAGCGATCCCTTACAGGTTCGGATCGGGATGGGTGAGCGAGTTCGTGAACTCGCTCCGCAGGAGTTTTTCCTTTCAGCGCAAGATGCGGCCGGTCCTGGTTGTATTCTTTCTCCCACCGTCTGAGCTTGCGAGTTAGATCCTTCCTGTTGCGGAAAAATCTCCCTCTGTAGAATTCTTCGGCGTCAGTCTTGTGGCTCCGTTCCACTTTGCCGTTCACCTCCGGGCACCCCGGTGGGATGTGGCGATGAGAGATGCGGAGATCGGAGAGATGCCACGTGAATTGAGGTCCGAAGGACGAGTCGTTATCCGTCTGAATTCTCTGGATCGCGAAGGGAAGATGCTCTCTGACCTCACGCAGGAACTCCATGGCAGTCTTCGTGTTGTTGTGATCGTAGACGCGCAGTACGCGGAAACGCGTGGCTTCATCGATGGCGGTGAACTGATAGAAGCGTTGACGCGCTCGGCCTACGCGGGGAACGAATTTCGCCCCAAGGCGAGTGTCCCTTGGTGGAATACTTTATCATGATAATGCGGCTGTGGTTAACAAGATAACCGCACTCGTGCTTAGTGATGGCCTCGCAACGCGCGTCCTCGATAAGGCGCACGAGCGCAGCTCCGTGATAAAACTCGAGCTTCTCGATCATTGACGCATACCTAGTGCACGTCTAGCTCAAAAAATGGCGGAGTTCGCGGCGAAGGGACTTCTGATCCCCCAATTCGCATTCCCAAAGGACCTTAATCTTCCAGCCAAGAGCGGTCAACCGAGCGCAAGACGCTTGGTCACGTTCGCGATTACGGTTAATTTTCTTTAACCAGTAATCGCGATTCACTTTCGGCACGCGCGCGCCACGCGCGCAATCGTGGCCGTGCCAGAAGCAGCCGTGCACGAAAATCGCCTTGCGCCTTCCCGGAAAAACCAGATCGGGCTTGCCAGGGAGATCCTTGCGGTGCAGTCGAAACCGGTAGCCCATGCGGTGCGTCAGGCTCCGCACCAAAAGCTCAGGCGCAGTGTTTTTGCTTTTCACCGCCTGCATCGTTCGCCGCCTGACTTCCGGCGATTCCATCAGGCCCTCTGGATGGCGGTTAACTTAGATTCCTTCACTACCTCCCCACCGCGACGAATGCAGGTCTTTCGCATCGTCTCCGCCCCCTGGTGCTCGACCTCAAAATCCACATAATTCACTTCGTCGGCCTTGCCGCTAAAGCATTGGTGAAACGCCTTCAGCAGCTGAACGTCATCAAGCGATTGAGCAATCGGATGCGGGTTATTTCGCGGACTCGCAATCGTCGCCGGCAGGACATAAATGCATGGCGGGGGCAGCACATAGTGAGCGACGGCGGTCGCGCGCTCCGGCGCGCCGGAGAGTTTCGGGCACGGACGACCAATGGTTCCGCAGACCATATCCCAAATCATCACGCCGTCAACCTGCTGTTGCCGCGATATTATTTCGGCGCTCAGACGCGTATGGATTCCTGACCAGGCGTTGAGGCGAGGGTCCGCTCCGGGATTCGTGCAGACGCTCCAGATCACAAATTCCTGGGCGCTCGACGGGCGCTCGAAGATATTCGTATTGTTGCCATCGAGGCAGCCTTTCAGCTCGATCACGCACACCCTGCCGGTCTTCAGCTTGACAACGTAGTCATGACGGTTGGACTCACTCGCCGAATACCACTCCTGAACGAAACCCTGGTCCTGCATGTAGTTCAAGACGTGGCGGCAGAATTCCCGCTTGTCGCGCATCGTCGCGGAGAACTGCCCGCGAATCCGTTCAATCGCGCCGCGAAAAACGCCGCTGTTGTAAAACTCCTGCTCGCCCAGACCGTGCGCGCCGAGCTTGTGAGCCTCGGTTTTCAGGACTTCGGCATAGTCGCGGATCAGCTTCTGGAGTTCTTCGTTTTCTAGGCAGGGGATAACACTCATGCTGCTGCCGTAGTGCGTGGTTGCAGTGCATTTAATACAGGTTCAAATAGATGCTCCGCAAGATGTCTTACAACGGGAACCACGACGCCATCGCCCGTAAGATGATACGCCTCGTTGTAATTTTCCGGGAGTTTGTACTCGTCCGGCAATCCCATCAAACGCGCCGTCTCCCTGCTTGAAATCAGCCGGGCCTTCACGGATTGCCCATCCACGACGACAATCACTTGCCGGCTCGACCCGCCCGCCGGCGTCCGCAAGCATCCGGAAACGTCGTCGAAACGAATTTCCGCACGCTGCACCTTCCTGCCCTTCGCATTCGGCCGGGTTCGCTTGTATACGCCGCCCACCATCTTTCGGCCCTGGCGTTTCGCCTCCACGACCTTGGCGCGGTTAATGGGACTCATCATGCCGAGCAGTTGACGCGTTTCCTCAGCCGAGAACCAGGACGTGCTGGTTGGATTTTCTTCGATCACGTCCAGCAGATTCACCTTGCGTTCGGCCGGAGCCGGGAGATTCCACCATATCCATTCCTGCTTGGTTTTTGGCGACAGTTTCTCGTAGGCAGTCTTGAGCGTCCGCGTGTGCCATGGCGACGATGGACCTTCGGCTGTCAGGCCTTCTGGCAACTCCACGTCCGAATGGACTCCAATGATGAACAGCCGCGGGCGCGATTGCGGCACGAACAACGCGGCGTCCACTACTACGGCGCCGACGGCGTATCCAGCTTGCTGAAACCCTCCGCAGATCGTGGCGAAATCCTTCCCATCATGCGAGGTTAGGGTTCCGCATACGTTCTCCAGCACGATGAGACGCGGGGCGCGATTCTCTTTGACAAGGCCCTTCATCAGATTCCAGAAAGGCCAAAATGTCCCCGAACGATCTCCCTTCAAACCGGCGCCGCCGCCCGCCAGTGAAAGGTCCTGGCACGGAAACGACGCCCACGCCAGATTGGCGACGCCCGGAATGTCCTTTGTCGCGAGCGAGCCGATGTCTGCGGTCTTCAGCTCGTCGCCTTTCCAGTTCTCGCGATACACGCGGCCTTTCTTGTGATCGAAATCGTTTGCGAAGAGGCAGCGCCATCCCTGCCCCAACCCAGCTCGCACCATTCCACCGCCTGCAAAAAATTCAAAGTAGGAGGGCATGGTCACACCTTTCCTTTGAAGAGCGGCCATTTGTCCGCGATATACTGCGCCGCAGCCTCTCGAACAACCCAAGCTAGGGAGACTTTCGTCTGACCCGCGATTTCTTCAAGAGTCTGGTAAAGCTCGGAGGGAAAGCTTATGGTCGCCCGTATTGAAGATCCTTGAACCGGTTTCGGTTTCTCTTTTCGCTTGGCACCTCTGGGCATGTCGAGGAACTCGCTCGTCAGGAGTATAGCACTGCACCACAACTCACCATAGCGGTGAATTCCTCGAAACACAACTTCTATGCGCGGCTTGTCCCCCGAAAGACATGTCTGTTTATAGGCATATAGCTTGCATTATAGCTCAATACTGTACATTTATGTCTGTAAATAGGAATATGCTATCAACCCACAAGAGGGTGAGCCATGAATCTTGCCAGGCAAATTGCAAAATACGAAGAAAAGGGCTTCATCCCTATTTCATGAGAGCGTCAGACAGTCGGCTGACCTCGATCTTCTCGCTCGCGGAACTTCACTACCGACGCGGGACGAAATCATCGACACGCTAAAACGGGAACTCTTGCCGATTGCTCAAATCCTGCGACTGGGAGACCTTCAATTTGAGACAGTGGGCCCCGATTCTCAACAGGGAAGAATTTTTGTAGCAAGTACATCCGGCCAGCGACTCTTTCGTGTCGATCTTACGAAGCTCGGCCCAGCCATCGAGAGCGAAATTGAAGCGCACCAGGTCGAGGCACAGTCTGGCAAATCGGTGGTGATCAAGTCGGCGACAAAGGAACTTCTTCTCCTTCAGAAGGCCGAAGCGTTTTTGTTGCGAAGAATAGTCAAAGCGAGGGATGCCTACGATATCCACGTTTTGTTGGAAAAAGGCGCCGCACTGAGTTCCAATCTGCAGGCTCACCTCGCAGATGCGATCCACGCAAATGAAATTGATGCGGCAGCCATCTCAGACCGTCTCGCACTGATTGACATAGATCGTTGCAGCTTCGAATTGAGTTCCATATTGCCCCAAGAAGTGTACTTGCCGCTCGAAGAGGACAAGTTCGGCAGGCTGAGAGACGCCGTCGCAAAACTGTTTGAGGAGTGGCTATGAAAAACCTAAAGGCAAGCAGATTGGATTGGGTAAAGGTCTTGACGGGCGAAGCTCAATTGACGGACGTAGTGGTCGTAAACGAGTTGGCGGCCAAATACAATCTGCCTGCCGCCTCGGCCTGGAAAGCAGCATCTCGATTGACGAAACGAGGACTACTCAGTCGGGTCGCGAACGGAATCTACTTGAACAAATTGGTGCGGGACGCTTCCGTGTCTGATTTTGTGAATGTCCTCAAACCGAACTCGTACGTTTCCCTTGAATCGGCACTGAATCATTGGGGAGTAAGCACACAGAGCCCTGTGTCGCTCACCTGTGTGACGACCGGTAAGCCGAAAGCGTACAGGACGCCAGAGTTTGCGATTACATTTAGAACAATTTCAGAGCATCTCTTCTGGGGCTTCGTCGAAAAACAGACACGTTATTCGAAGTATCAGATTGCGGAACCAGAAAAGGCACTGCTTGACTGGATTTACCTCACGCTGCAAAGCGGACTGGCACCACGTCTCGATGAGATCGAGTTGCGAGTCCTCGATAAACAGAAGCTAGTGAAATATGCCGACAAATATCCGAGTACGGTCCGGAACGCACTAACAAGTTCGCTCGCATTCGAACATTTCGCGGCGTGAAAAAATCGGAACAAGTCCAAGCCCCTGCCCGCGCCCGACTGGCACGGCAACACGTCGCGCGCGAACCCTAAGTGTCATCGGTAACTAGGCGTACGTTCGCATGTTTTAGTCGCGCAATGAGCATCTCAAAGGTGATTCTACGGCGGGAGTTTTGCAAACGATCCGCTGAAGCAAACGCACACGAACCACACGTATAACACACGCGGAGAAAGCGAGCGCCAGAATTGATTTATTTTCACAGCGATAAGATGGTAGGGGCGGTGGGGATCG
>DASYYR010000045.1:0-6348 GCA_035933575.1 Candidatus Acidiferrales bacterium
TATCTCGCTTTAAGGACACGGCGAAACTGTCCTGTTGCGCCGAATAAGCGAATGATCCTGTGAATCGGTGCTTTTCCTTGGACAGGATCTCAAAAAGGGGTTGGGTAGCATGAGCACAACGGTCAACCTCTGTAGTGCTCCCCTCTAAAACTGGACACCTCATCTAGGTAGAATCAGGGCCTCCAAACAGGAGGCACCATGGGCAGGAAACCACGCGTGGATCGATCCCCGGAAGAGAAGTGGCAGATCGTGCAGGAAGGCATCAAGTCATACAGACGAATCAAAGGGCATTTCGGGGAGTTCTCCGGGCAGGTATTCGAGTTTCACGCTCGTAGATTCCTACAATCAGTGGTAGGTCCTGACAAAGAGCGCTAACCGAAGATTGAGTCACTACATTGGCGGGAATTCGTTGTGTCCAGGGGTCGGAGAAGCGTACGATGCGCGGGACAGAGGTTCCAAATCGGAAATTCCGGCTAATTGCTAGACCTGGCTTACCTGGGAGGGGAAAGTATGTTTCACTTAATCTGGTATCTTCTCATTGGGCTAATCTCGGGGGTGATCGCGAAATCGGTAATGCACGTGCATATGACGATGTTCTGGACGATTGTGCTCGGCATCATCGGATCGATCATCGGCGGAGCCGTTACCCACATGTTTCTGCGCCCGAAAAACGAACGATATCATCCCGCCGGCCTCATTTTTTCCACACTGGGCGCGATCCTGGTTCTCTACGTCTGCTATAAGCTGAAGATTCATTTTCCCCGGGTCTAACCTCGCGAGGCCTTTTTGGCTTTTGCATCGTACTAAAAAACGAGGCCTCGCCTGTCTAAATTAGAGGGGGAGCCCTACAGAGGTAGCCCGCATTCAGCTTGACGAACAACATGCGGTGCCCGAACGCTAAAAACGGTAGCTTGAGCGTGGTGCATTCGAAGTGCGTCCTTCGTCTATACCTTTCAACGATCAGCCTGGTTCTATGCAGTTTCCTGAGCCTAGGGGTTATTACTGTTCGAGCGGCGTCGCCGGCCTCCGGACAAAGCGTGATTGAACCTCTACACGTTCCGGAACTCGAAGCCGGTTTTCACCTTCTCTACGAACTGAAGCCTGAGGAAGCTCACAAGCAATTCGAGGCTCGGACAGAAGTCTCATCCGTAAGACCCTCTTGGATACGCCTCGGAAGCGGCCGCTTTTCTGTTTGAAGAGTGCTATCGGCAGGGCATTTTGACCTCCGAGTTTTTCCTGAACGCCAAGCGTTTTTTTGGCAAAATCCCCCTCAAGCCGAATCCTGAACTGCGCTCGGCGTTCTTCGCCGCGGACCAAAAGGCGCAGGACCTGGCGCAAATGCAATTGAAATCGAACCCGGACGATCCGAACGCACTGTTCGCCATGACCCTAAGCTTGGGCATGCAGGCTGACTATGCCAGCCTCATCGACAAGAAGCAGATCGACAGCTTGAAGAAGATCCAGGCAGCCGACAAGTATTCCAAGAAACTTTTGGTGATAGCCCCGGAACGCCGCCGATGCCTATCTTGGCCTGGGAACGGCGAATTACATCATCGGAAGTTTGCCGGGAATCAAAAAATTTTTCCTCGGCGTCGCTGGAATCCACGGTGACAAGAAATTAGGGATCCAGCAGCTCCAGATCGCCGCCGATCACGGCCACTACCTGCGGCCGTTCGCGAAGATTTTACTCGCGATGGCGGCCCTGCGCGAGAAGAAGACAGAAGTAGCGCGCGCTCAGCTTAGCGAACTCGTCGCGGAATTCCCTGAAAACCCGCTCTTTGCGAGCGAACTCGCCAAGCTTGGTCCCCCTCCTGCCGCGCGGTAATTGACCCTCAATAAAGACTCACTGAGCGGAATGAACCTCGACAGTCTTTGCGCCTGGTATCGGAAGCCGAACGTGAAGGGATGCTCCAATCGCATGTCTTCGCGGGTATATTTATCGGATCCAGAAATACACAACCAGGGCACTCAGGCCGAGTGTCTCATTCTGTACTGTCGGGGACAGGACTGTCCGCACATTGTCCACCGGAAACAAAGGCGGGACAATTTCGAAAATCTTTCGACTGGGACTTTCGCGTAAACGTAAGGTTGCTTGCACTTAGGACAATCTAAAACCCAACTAGCAGCCATCGGGCGGCTCAAGGAAAGGGGTCCTAAGCTCGAGGCGGGGCGTACGATTCGTTGCGCGGACGCGTGTTTTCAGTTTGCTTTGGCGTTGCTCTTTCCCTCGGCGATATCCGCGACCATGAAGCAGAGTATCTGCTGCTTCAATTGCGCATCCACTTCGTCGGCAATGGTAATAACGTCCGGAAGCAATTTGCCAAATTCAATATGGTTCGTGTTTTTATGCAGTGTCGTGAAAATGCAGACCTGCAAGAGCCTGGACTCGTTCACCACATCGGCGACTGTGTAGCCTTGTTTATGCCGCAAATCTCCGTGGTGACCCGCGGCGGCGGAAATGGGCGCATTGGCCTTTGTGTCCAGACGTAGACGGGCAATCACGTCGTGGAGAAGCTGCGGAAGATGCCCAGTACGTTCTTCATAGTTCAGCGGGATGCGGATTAGCTCCGGTTCCTTCTCGACCAACGCCATCCAGTCGTGAATTGTGGGTTCAAGCTCTCGTTCCAAAATGTCGGCAACGCTTTGTGCAGAAGCAGCGCAGGCCGCACCGTTTCCCTCTAGGGATGGAACCATAGGTTTCATATCACAGCCTCCTCTTTGGGTAAGTTTTTCTGGAATAAATGTTGTCACGATGGGAGAAGCGATACTGTCCAATAAGGCTCTCTGTGCCTTAGGAAGACGATCGGTTTAGACCAATTTGCTCCAATTCCGGAAGGATGCGCAAAGCTCACCGGTCATACATTTCACCGTAAAAGAATTCGATGCCTACTTCCAAGCTTGCATGCCCCTGCCGTTTCGCCGCGACGTGGGAGACGCGGCCCGTAAAAACAACGCGCCTCGCCAGCCTTCCGCTGCACTGACTGGGCATCTGCATCAGAACACGAACGGGGAGTCCCACAAAAACGGGCTGCTTGGTTTGGAAATAAACGCCGCGCACCGAGATATTGATGGATTTAGCGGCATGGCCACGGTCGACGGGCGTATTCATTGGACAAAAAACGAATGGGACCTTGAGATCAAAGCGCGGCGTAAGACGCCGATCTAGCATGGACAACATTGGATCCCCTATTTTCTGAAAGGGGGATGCACACAAGTAAAGCGGAGAGGACCTTGCTAGGGTATTTATAGCCTGGACAGAAACCCCGCGCTATCCCATTTTGGACACATTAGACGTGGAAGACACCCTGTACTGGAATGAACATTATGGTTTCGCATTCGGTGGCATCATCCATACATGCGCGAAATCATAATTAAAAGAGAGTCACATAGAACAATACTTGCCTGCGTCACGAAGGAGATGGACGCACCTCGCATGGCGAAGTCCGCTTGGGAGCAGGCCACCAAGACTCCTCAGACGGTAATCCAACATGCCTAGCGATGACTGGATTAAAGCACTCGCAGACAGCAGACATCATCTACATCACTCTGAGGTGTTGAACAAAGAGATAAACTCGCTGATCCCTCCGAGGCAGCAAGCCATTTCGAGAGCGAAGTAAATGACACAGACAGGTCCAACATTGTACGCGTCGCTGGTTGCGGAGGAAGGTCGCGGATCACCAATTATGAGGGTAATTTTTCTGAGTAGGTGGTTCTTGCCTGCTGCGTTGTCGTTGGGAATGATGACGACGGCCAGTGGAAACCCATGCCAGATTCAGGCCAGCGGGTCTGCGAAGATTGTGCTGCCACAGGTTCTCCCCGGACAGGCACATCTCTCAGTGGCGGAACTCTTTGCCAAGGTGATCGAACGCCACCATTGGCAAGAAGCTCGCATCGTTCGGCTCTCGTCGGTTCAAACCTACAAGCTAGAGCACACCAAAAGCACGGCTCTCGCAGAAGAAGTGGTAAATATGCAGTACACGGCACCCGGCACGGACACATTTGCAATCGCCTCGGGAGCAGGATCGCCTTTCATCCGCCATCATGTATTCCAGCGGATCCTCAAGGATGAAGAGAAAAGAGTAAAAGCCAACAGCGACCCAGATAGTTTGATTAGTCCCAAGAATTACACGTTTGAAATAATCGGCGAGGATCACATCGGCAGCTCGGAGTGTACTGTTGTTCACGCCATTCCGAAGCGTAGGGAAACTGACCTCTTTGAAGGAAAGATATGGATCGATGAACGAGATTTCGCGATTGTGAAGATCGTCGGCCATCTCTCAAAGAGCCCTTCGTTATGGATCAAGCGCGTGGACTTTGTGCGACAGTACCAGAAGATTGATGAGTATTGGCTTCCCCTGACAGAAGAAGCAAGCGTCGACGTGAGGGTCTACGGCGCGGAAATTTTGACAATTGACTACCACGATTACACGGTCAACACAGTAGAAACGGCTTCCACTTCCTCTTCCCAAAATATCCACTGAACGGCCCGGGTCGAAAAGCAGGATGGCCGACCTGCGCCTCAGTGGGACAAGCTGGCCAACCGCGCCATATTTGGGCCGGGCGTTCCCTCTGGTCAATCCGCCCAAAGTGAAAGCTTAGGCTGAGGCCGGACAGACCGACCGAGCGCGCTTCGCTTGGGTACGTCTGCCGCACAGGACGAAAGTCTTGCAGACCGCCCGCGCGGCGGAAAGCTGGCTAGGCGTACTGTCTTTACGGGTCGCGTCTCGCACGTCGCAACGAAATGGCGAGGGCGTCAGGCTTAGGACTAGGAATGGAGTTTTTTACAGTGAAATGTTTGACCGCTCAGATTTGCGCATCCTTGCGGGGGTCGCAAAAGAACTTGCGCCAATTAATGCGCTGCTGGCAGCAAAAATCATGCCTAAATTGGCGGGAGAATGCGCTTGGTGGGGCAGATGACCAAATTATCAGACAGTGTGACCGTATTTGCCGTTGCTCCTCCGCTGAATTTGATATCGGACGTGGTCCGCTGTCTGCGGCGAACTGACGGAGCGGCCCTCACTCCAACGTCCCGTCCGTATCGTTAACGGACAGGACGCCGGTAAACACATTTCCACGCTTCCACGGGCCGCCTGTTGCGCATGGTTCGGGAAGCGCACATTTCTGGACATGGTGCATTCCTGTGTGATATAAGCAAGCATATCTTCCAGCTCCCAGTTCCATTTCGGCGCTTTCTCACGAATAGATACCTCCTCGGAGGATGCTGCCAGTGAACGATACCAATCCGAAAACCAAGAGTAAACGTAATGGCCGCCGTAGGGGCCAGTTCGATCCACTGGGGTTTTTGAATGCAGCGGGGATTGGGCGCAGACCCGAAGCGCACCGGAAAGGTGAGATTGTTTTCTCGGAAGGAGAGCTGTCCAAGCATGTTTATTACATACGTGATGGCGGCATCAAGCTCTCCGTGAATTCTAAGGAAGGGAAGGAAGTGGTCGTCGGAATCCTGGGGCCGACGGACTTCTTTGGCGAGGATGGAATCGCGGGAACGAAAGTGTGCATGTCCACAGCGACCGCGACGACAGACTGCCATTTGTTACGAATCCATAATCGGCGCATGGCGCAAGTGCTCCACGGGAATCGCGATTTCTCCGATTTCTTCATGAACTACTTGCTGACGCGGAAGGCGCGTGTGGAAGCGGACTTGGTGGATCAGCTATTTAATTCGAGCGAAAAACGCCTTGCGCGCACGTTGCTGATGATGGCGCGTTATGGGCGTGAAGGCGCGACCGAGTCGACGATTCCGAAAGTGAGCCAGGAAACTCTGGCGTCGATGGTGGGCACGACGCGCTCGCGCATCAGTTTCTTTATGAACAAATTCCGCAAGTTGGGATTCATCAAATACAACGGCGGCATGCAGGTGCACGGCTCGCTGTTGAACGTGCTGCTGCACGATTGATGTGACCGAGCGGGAATAGTCTTAATGGCAGCTCAGGCGCTAGAGCGACAGAGTTCTGCCTATCACTTCGGAGTAGGCCTGTCGCAGCGTCTTAAGCGCAAGCGGGGTTTCTGGTTCGGCGCGTTCGCGGTTCAGGACTCGAAAGAAGCGGATCATTTCGAGGTGGCTGATTGCGTCGCGAAGCGCGGAGTCTGGCCTTCCGATGATCTCTTCGGATGTCACTGTTTTCCATCCTGGCAGGTCGGGGACGCGCGGGCTTGCCAGTGAAAGGCGGGTTGGTGCGCAACCACCGGCGCGTCCCGCTTTCCAGTAAGACTACATCTACTCACCACCTGAATCACGTTCTAAAAAAACGTGCCGGACTTCGGTAACAGAACCCCGCTTCCCGGCCAGATGGAGCAGCAGGCCTATTTCGCTCTTAGGCTCGCAATCCA
>DASYYR010000080.1:0-38436 GCA_035933575.1 Candidatus Acidiferrales bacterium
TCGCAGCATTTAATCCGCAAATTCATCGACTCGCACTCCCTCGCCGGTTACGCCGCCTTTGAGGGGAAGCACCCCGTAGGCTATGGCTTCTACGTTTTCGAAGATCAGAAAGGCCTCATCGGCGGTCTTTTCGCCTCGCCAGGTTTCGCTCAAATCGAAACCGGCAAGACACTGCTCCTCGAAATGTTCGATACACTTCGCGAAACCCCTTTCATCGAACGGATCGAGGCGCAACTTATGCCTTTCGGCTCCGCCCTCGATTCCGTTCTCGCCGATCAACGTTTCCGTCTCCACCGCCGCCAATTCATGCTCCTTGAGTTCCCCGCGAATCCATCCAACAAACCTTCCGTGTCACAAGACGGCCTGCGCATCGAAGCCTGGACCGACCGCTGCCTCGAACCTTGCGCGCGCTTAATCCAGCGCGCCTATGCCGATCACGTTGATGCGCAAATCAACGACCAATATCGCAGCGAGCTCGGCGCCATGAAATTCCTGCGCAATATCGTTCTGCTTCCCGGCTGCGGTCAATTTTTTCCTGACGCCTCCTTCATTGTTCGCCCCGGTCCGGGAGAAAAACCCATCGGCATGGTGCTGACTTCCACCGTCGCTCCCGGAGTTGGGCACACCACGCAGATCTGCGTCCTGCCCGGTTATCAGAAAAATGGTTTGGGTCGGAGGCTGATGGAGGCGGCGCTCGCCGCTTTACAACAGCACGGTTACCGCGCGCTCTCGCTTACCGTCACTGCGATCAACGCAAACGCCGTCCGTCTCTACGAAAATCTCGGCTTCCACACGGTAAAATCCTTCGCCGCCGGCGTCTGGGAACCGTAACGAAGTATTAAGAACGCTGATGCCAGATATCATCTTTCGGAAACTGGCGCATTCTGGTAATTAACCGTCGGCTTCACGGGCTGAGAGGTGATCCGAACGTAATTCGGCGGATGGAATTTCACCCTCGTTCGCGGTGTGTCGCTCGGCCTGCCTTTAATCCGAAAATCGAAAATGAGTTCCGTGGTTCGCTTGTGCTGCGAGCTCGACACAAAAGTCCATTCCTTGGCCGCAGTCAAGGTGGCGCTCTTGAACAATGGAGATCCCGAGATAAAATTGGCCCCTGAGACCGACCCGTCCGGCGAAATTTCCACAGCAACTCTGGCCTCTCCTTGGACGTGTGCCGCGACTGCTATAGGCGGATAGCCCACGGGCTGGATGTGTACCGCATGGATGCTGCGTACGGAAACGCACGATTCTGCAAACAATACGGAAAGCAGAAGCAACAGCCAAGCAGTTGAACGCCTGCTCACGTGATCCCTCTATCTTCTCGTTCGTTCTTTCAGTAGATTCTTCAGTTCCGACATGAATTCTTTCACATCCTTGAAATCCAAATAAACAGACGCGAATCTCACATACGCCACTTTGTCCAGCTTCTTCAGCCGCACCATCAATTGCTCGCCAATCTCCGAAGTGGTCCGTTCCCGATCCTTTGCCTCGTTGACGAATCGCTCCGCGTCATCCACCAAAGCTTCCAGCTTCGCCGTCGGTACGGGACGCTTTTCGCACGCTCTCAATAATCCCTGCAAAATTTTGTGACGATCGAATTTTTCCCGCCGGCCGTCCTTCTTGATCACCATGTACGGGATTTCGTCGCTGCGTTCATACGTCGTGAACCGCTTGCCGCACTTCAAGCATTCGCGCCGACGCCGGATCAAATCTCCGGCGCGGCCTTCGCGCGAGTCCACTACTTTGTCATCCAGATGCGAGCAAAATGGACACTTCACCGTGGAGCCTCGCGCTTCCGCTTCGCCACATCGGAAATTGACGCGTGTTCGCCGTGTTCTTCGTCCGCGGCCTCTTCCCGCGCCAGCCGCCGCAAATCTCCCATCGACCACCCCTCGTGGATCAGCAACGGCACTCCCGCGATACACGCTGCCGCAAAAGTCACCAACCACAATACAATCGCGACCGCCGCAGCCGGCTCCTTTTCTACTCCAAATATGACGGTGAGGACAAGGAATGTCGCGACCTGCGTGCCTCCGCCGACCGCCGGAAGTTGCACGACCGACCCGACCATCGTAAACGCCAGCACCAGCAGCGCCGCGCGAAAACCGAATTCCCCAATTTGGCTGCTGAAGCTGCGCATCACCAGCAGGTACACCAGCGCCACCACGAACCAGTGCGCCACTGTGTATGCAACGGCCGCCGATAAATCCCCCGGCGAGCGAATTGCCTGCAACCCTTGGCTGAATCCGTCAATCAGCGTCGCAATTTTGCCGCGCCAGCCGCCGCGCTTGCGAAACCCTCCGAGCTGCGATTGCAGTACCCGCGCGCCATGCAAACGAAAATAAACAAGCACCGCAATCATTCCAATTAACAGCCAGAAGATCCCCCATCCGGCCAGCCGCGCATCGTGAACCAGCCGCCCCGCATTCGCTCCCGCTCCAGCCAGCGCGTGGCGCGGCAACGCAAGCAGCGCCAAAATCGCTAGCACTGCCGTAGCACCCACGTCGAACACGCGCTCCATCACGTACACGCCAAAACTATCCGCCACGGGCAATCGATCTTTGCGTGCAATCAGCAGCGGACGAACCGGCTCCCCGGCGCGCCCCAGCACAAAAATCGCCGTGAAGCCCATAATCGTCGCGCTGTACACATTGCCAAATGTCGGCCGTCCCATGTAGCGCGAGAACCGCACCCATCGCTGCGCCCGTAGCGCATACGAAACATAAATCGACGCCACGGCGAGCAACAGCAATGCGATATTTGCATTCTCAAGCGCCGCCCCGAGCTTCTGCCAATTGAACTCGCCCAGCATGATTGCGCCGCGAAACCGGTAAAGCAGGCCCGCAACAATCGCAAGCGCCACCATCAGCCAAAGCGTTTTCCGCACACTTCGCCGCATCGTCGCGCACCGTATCAGCACGCCTTCATGAGTGTCAAGTTAGCTCGCGAACATCTATTGCGTCAGTTTGAATTTTCTTGATCGTGACACAAAGAGTCACAAATTCAAACTGACCCAATACTCGCGAACAATAACCCCTGACACTGAAGCTAATTCCCGCTGCGATTTGGCTGCAAACCACGCAAGATGCTTGTGTTACGCCCCTGGCCCAGCTAACATGCCCCAGCAGTGCGGAACTTTTCGGCCCCTTTTCTCGTTCCTTACTACGAGGCCGGAAGTGATGCTACTCACGAGGACAATGACGATTGGAGCCGGACGCTCAACTGGTTCAGCGCTGCCTCCGGGGAGAGGGGCCGGCATGGGAAGAGCTTGTGCGCCGCCACTCCCGCCGCGTTTACAACATTTGTTACCGCTTCACCGGGAATCCGGCCGAAGCCGAGGACTTGAGTCAGGAGGTTTTTTTACGCATTTATCGCACCCTTGCCAGCTATCGCATGGCCTACGGTGGCTTTCCCACGTGGCTCACCAGCGTCACGCGCAACTTGCTAATCGATCATTATCGCCGGACTCGTCACGACCGTGTCACCGATTCGCTCGAGGACGTGATGCCCAAGGTCGAAGAGAAACATTCCCCCGTGCGCACGCCCGACAAGGCTGCTCTGGCCAGCGAGCTGAGCGCGCAGGTGCAGTTCGCGCTCTCTCGACTGTCCCCCGATTTGCGCGAAGCTGTAATCTTGCGCGACTTGCAGGGTTTGGAATACAACGAGATTCAAGAAGTTTTGTCTGTGCCGGAGGGCACGGTAAAATCCAGAATCAACCGCGGCCGCATCGAACTGGCCCGCGTGCTTCAAGAAATGGGCTTGAGACCTGAGTAAGAAAATGACCTGGACCTGCGTACAAATCGAAGAACGGCTCAGCGACTACCTCGACGGCCTTCTCACAGCCGCCGAACAGCGTGAGTTCCGCGCTCATGTCGACGCTTGCCCGCAGTGCGCTCCTCTTCTGGCGCAGGTCGCGCATGTCATCGGCCGTCTTCGCACTCTTGAGCCGGAACCCGCTCCGGCTGCGCTCGTCTCTAAAATTCTCGATCAAACTCTAGGTCCTCGCAAAAACAAGCGCGACTGGTTCAGCTGGTTGCCCATGTTGTGGCAGCCTCGTTTCGCCATGGGCACGGTGACCGTCCTAGCTACTCTGCTCATCATTTTCCAGGCTACGGGCGTACGCAGGTCCGATATCACCGCAGCCAACTTGAACCCGGTTAGAATCTTCCACGCCGCCGACAGTCATGTGCATCTCGCCTTCGCGCGCAGCGTAAAATTCGTCAATGACCTGCGCGTGGTTTATGAAATTCAATCGCGCCTCCAGCCGGCGAATAATCCCGCACCGAACAATGCCGCGCCGTCTTCCGCTCCCTCTCAGCAGAAATCGCCGAACGAATCTCAGCGGGACCACAGCACAAACGGGAGTTTTGCTTTCGTCGCCACGCTAATTCCTGATGCGCCCACAAGGAGTCCTCGATGAAATGCGCTGTTCACACCGACGTTGACGCCACCGGCTTCTGCCGCAACTGCGGCAAAGCCCTTTGCGCGCAATGCGCTCGCGAAGTCCGCGGCGCCCTCTATTGCGAGGAGTGCCTCGCGCGCATGGTCGTCGGCCCATCGCCCGCCGTGCCGGGAGTTCACACCACGGGACCCAATCCAGCGGCTGCGTGCGCGCTAGGTTTCATTCCGGGCTTGGGCGCTGTCTACAACGGCGAGTACATCAAGGGACTCATCCACGTGATAATTTTCGGCGGCCTGATCGCCATCATGAACAGCGATTCCATTTCCAGCGGAATGCAGGCCATGGTCGTCGTCTTTTTCATCGCTTTTTGCTGTTACATGCCGATTGAAGCCTATCGCACGGCGCGAGCCAAGCAACTCGGCCAGCCTGTTCCCGGAATTTTCGGCGAAGTCGAATCTCAGCGACCGGTTGGTGCTTACGTCTTGATCGCCCTTGGCATTCTTTTTTTGCTCGACACCATGGGAGTTCTGAATTTCGTTTGGGTTGGGCGCCTCTGGCCCCTGGTGCTCATCGCCGTCGGCGCTCTCTTGATTTGGAAGCGGACGCAAGTTCAGTCTTAGGAGGCTAAGTAATGTCGGCTTGGAGAAATTGCCAATGTATGCGTTGCCGCACGCGGGGCTTGATGGGCCCCGTCATCCTGATCACCATCGGCGTTCTCTTTTTCATCGGCCAATACAACTGGCATTACTCGTTCGAACGCCTATGGCCCGTCATCCTGATCGTCATCGGTGTCGTAAAGGTTCTTTCAGAGACCGCTTCCACCGAAGGTCACGTTGATCCGAGCGGGTGGCAGAATCCGCCCTCTGGCTCGCCTCCCCCTCCGCCTAACGTTCCGCCACCTCCACCGCCTCCTCGACCGCTATGACTTACTACTATCAACGGCGGCGCTCTGTTTTTGGCGGTCTGCTCCTTATCCTTATCGGCGTGGTCTTTCTCCTTTACGAGTATCACCCCGAAATGGAAATTGGCCGCCTGTTCACGCATTACTGGCCGCTTCTGTTAATCCTCTGGGGAGTCGCTCGCCTCTTCGATTATCTGTTTGCATCTCGCTCCGGTCAGCCCGGACCTCCCGCAATCTCCGGAGGCGAAGTCGCCCTTATCGTCCTGCTGCTTGTCACTGTCGCGGCCCTCGCTGGATTCGACTGGGCCCGCAAAAATAATCCGGGCATAGACTTCGGTATGGGCGACATGTTTGCGCATTCCTACGATTGGAAGAGTTCCTTGCCCGTCGTTCCCGTAAAGCCGAACGAAGTCATCTCCATCTCCACTGTCCGCGGCGATATCTCCGTGCATCCCAGCGATGATTCTCAACTTCACGTCTCTGTGCACAAAACCGCAAGCGCCTCGGACGAGGACGAAGCCCGCCAAGCCGCCGACAAGGTGCAGGTCAAAGTGACTCCGACCGACAGCGGCTACCAAATTCAGCCGCAAATCTCCGGCGACGAAGGATCGGACGTCAGAGTCGACCTCGACATCGAATTGCCCAACCGTGCGACCATCAACGCGCAAACCAGCCACGGCGACATTACCATCGCGCAGATGACTGGCCCGCTTACGATCAATTCGAAAAGCGGCGACCTCAACATCCACGACATTTCCGGCGACGTCGACGCCGATCTCGCCCATGGAGACGCTCGTTTCAACAACATCAAGGGCAATGTCCGGCTCACCGGTCACGGCGGCGAAGTCAACCTCTCCGGCATCACCGGAGATGCCACCATGGAGGGCGATTTCTTCGGTCCGATTCGCGCCAACAACGTTTCAAAAACCACGCGCTATACCTCTTCCCGCACGAATCTGACCATTGCCCATCTTTCCGGTCAGTTGGAAATGGATTCCGGTGACTTGTCAATTTCCAATGTTCCGGGCAGTGTCCAGCTTTCCACAGCGAACAAAGACCTCACGCTCGACGGCGTCGTTGGCAGAATTGACCTCACCGACAAGCGTGGCGATATTCAGGTAACTTTGCCTCGCCCACCTCACGACGATGTCCTCATCGCCGACGAGTCCGGCAGCATCAGCATCACCCTTCCCGCGCAATCGAACTTTGAAGTTTCCGCTGTCTCCCGCAAGGGCGACATTGAAAATGATTTCGAGTCCGCCGGCCTCAAATCCTCAAACAGCGGCGACACCACGGTTGTGCAAGGAACATACGGCGCGCGCGGTCCGCGCATCACTCTCAGCACCTCCTACGGCACCATCTCCATTCACAAATCCGACCAAAAGTAAAAGCGCCTTGCCGCGCTTTTATAGTCCGCCAAATTTTTCTGGGAAATCAGTCGAGGAATTGCATTACCGCGCTGCGATTTACACGTCTGTTCGCAATTTCACCAGTCCATCCAGCAGCTCGTAAAAACTCGGAAACGAAATGCCTACGCAATCCGCGTTGCGAATTACCGTCTCGCCTTCCGCACCCAACGCCGCAATCGAAAACGCCATGGCAATCCGATGGTCATCGTGCGGATCAATCGTCGCTCCGTGCAATCGTCCTGCAGACCGCCCCGCGACCCGCAATCCATCCGTGAATTCCTCCACCTGCGCGCCCATCAAGCGTAGATTCTCCGCCATCGCCGCGATCCGGTCGCTTTCCTTCACGCGTAATTCCTGCGCATCCCGAATTTCAATTCCCTCTTCCGTGTACGGTCCCAGCGCCGCCAGCATCGGCAATTCGTCAATCACGCGCGCCACCATCGCCCCCGAAACCTTGCCGCCCATTAGCGGCGCATGACGAACATTAATATCCCCAACCAATTCTCCATTTCGCATCGCCACGGCAACCACCGAAATCGCCGCTCCCATCGACACCAGCAAATCCAATATCGCCGTCCGCGTCGGATTCAATCCCACGCTTTGGATCGTCAGTTCCGTCCCGGGCACCACAAGGGCCGCTCCCAAAAAAAATACTGCCGCCGATAAATCTCCCGGCACGCCCAGCGGCCGTCCCAGCATTTTCGGTCGTCCTTGCAACCGAATCGCGTTGCCATTTCGATCCCCGTTTCGCACCGCCACCTGCTCCACCGTCGCCCCCAGTTCGCGCAACGCAATCTCCGTATGGTCGCGCGTGCGTACGGGCTCGTGGACCACCGTCTCGCCGCCCGCAAACAGGCCCGCGAGCAGCACCGCCGACTTCAACTGCGCGCTCGCCACCTTCGGCGCATATTCGATGGCGCGCAGTTTCGCTCCCTGAATCTCGAGCGGCGCGAATTCATCGTCGCGCGCGCGAATCTCCGCGCCCATTTGCCGCAGCGGCTCCATCACGCGCCGCATCGGCCGCCGCCGCAGCGACTTGTCTCCCGTCAGTTCCGAACTAAACGTCTGCCCCGCAAGCGCCCCCGCCAACAACCGCATCGTCGTCCCGCTATTTCCCGCATCGAGCGCCTTCCTCGGCGCCTTCCACCCTCCCAGTCCCTTTCCTTCGATGACGACGCTTCCTGCCTTCTCCTCGATTTTCACTCCCAGCCCGCGCAGGCACGCGAGTGTGCTCGCGCAGTCCGCCGCTCCGGAAAAGTTGAAAATCTCGCTGTTCCCCTCGGCCAGCGAAGCCAGAATCGCGTACCGGTGCGAGATGGATTTGTCGCCCGGCACCAGGAGCACGCCGCCAAATGCCTTCGCCGGACTGATGCGCTTTTTCGTCACGCCAAAATAGTAGCACGCGCGGCGAAACAACCCCACGGCCTCCATTCGTGTCCAATAGAATGCACGCCGTTTCTCGAATATGACTCGACAAGGAGCCCCAGCCCCGTCGTTACCCCCGAATCACATCGGCAGCACGTCCGATTTGCTTCGCGCGGCGGCCCACGCTATTATGAAAAGTCTTATGCGTCTCCGTCCCAGTCTTCTGTTGACCTGCCTATTGGCTCTCGGTTTTGCCGTCCCCGTTCTCGGCGCGGATAATCCCGTCATTTTCCCTCTTAGCGATGTCCATACGGGAATGAAAGGCGTCGCCTACACCATCTTTACGGGCGACCAAGTTGAAAAAATGGACGTGACCGTCCTCGGCGTGCTCAAAAACGCCATGGGCCCCAAGCAGGACGTCATCCTCGTCGAGCTCTCTGGCGCCGACGTCGCGAAAACCGGCGTCGTCGAAGGTATGAGCGGCAGCCCCGTCTACTTCGACGGCAAGCTCGCGGGCGCCATTTCTCTTAAAATCGGCACCTTTACAAAAGATGCCATTGCCGGCGTCACGCCCATTCAAAACATGCTCGATGTCCAGAAGGCCATGGCTGCTCCTTCAGACAATAGCAATGGCACTCCTGCCGCGTCACCTGTAGGCTTGCCATCGGAAGCTTTCCCCGAGAAGGTCGCTCTCGGCGACGGAAGATTTCTCGTTCCCATTGAAACACCCCTCATTTTCTCCGGCGTGATGCCTCAAACGCTCGCTCTTTTTGGTAATCAATTACAAGCTTTCGGAATGAGCGCGATGGCGGGCGGGACCACAGCCGCGCGTCCCGACGATGCGCAGCTCAAACCCGGCGACATGGTTGGCATGGAGTTGGTTTCCGGCGATCTCGCCCTAAACGCCGGATGCAGCGTTACTGCGATCATTGGCAACGAAGTCTTCGTTTGCGGCCATCCTCTTTTCGGCTTCGGTTCTGTCGCTTTGCCCATGACTCGCGGCCACGTAGTCACCACACTCGCTTCGTCCCTCGCGTCCACGAAAATCATGAATTCGGGTGGCCCCATCGGTACCATTACAGAAGATCGTGCAACCGCCGTCGTCGGTCGTCTGGGCGCGTCCCCTGCCACGCTTCCCGTCGAAGTGAACGTCACCACCCCCACGGAACAGCGCCATTTTCATTTTAATGTCGACCAAAATCCGAAGTTGACGCCCCTGCTCGTCGCTATTGCGGCCTTCAACGGCATCGTCTCCAACACCGCCTATACCGAGGGCACCACGCTTGAACTCGACGGCCACATCGATCTCGCCGGCCACCCGGCTGTTCAGCTTCGTGACATGTACCCTCCTACGGACGCTTCAGTTCCAGACGGTTACCAACTGGCTATCGCTGTGGCCTCTTCCTTCGCCCGTATTTACGCCAATCCCTACGAGCAGCCCAAGATCGAAAAAGTCACCCTCAACGTTACCAGCCGTCCCGACAACCGCTGGGCCGCAATCGACGGCGCTTGGAGCAACAAAAGCGAAGCTCAGCCCGGTGAAACCATTCGCATCAAAGTGTTGCTGCGTCCTTATCGCGGCTCTCCCTTCATTCAGGAAGTCCCGCTGACCATTCCCGCCCAGGCTGCACGCGGCAATCTACAAATTCTTGTCAGCGACGCGTCCTCTCTCGATCGCATGCGCGAGCTTTTTCCTGGCGCGGGCGGAGAGCGCTTGCAGAGTCTCGACGAGTTGATTCGCGTCATCAACCGTGAACGCCAGAACGATCATTTGTACGTCACACTGCTCCAGAATTCCCCGACTCTGCTCGTCGAAGACAAAGAGCTTCCCAATGTGCCTGCTTCCGCGGTCAATGTCTTCGATCAGCGTCGCGTTCCCGGCGGAGCCCAAATGCTCTTCCAGTCAGTCATCGGCGAGCATTCCGTCGGCATGAATCAAGTCATCACGGGCCAGCAATATCTTTCGATTACGATTAAGTGAATTCAGCGAACAACACGGTAAATAAAAAGATTGGATAGTAGGTCAGTTTGAATTTTTCTTAATCGTGACACAAAGAGTCAAAATTCAAACGGACCCAATACTTAAAGATTGCGAGACATCTGATGCGGCGAGCCATACTCGTTTCGATTCTCTCTGTGGCCTTGTTTGGGGCGGTTGCGGCGCGCGCCGAGCACACGCGCTTCTGGGAACAATCCAGTTTCGCGGAATTCGAAAAGGGCACGCACAAAGGCGTCGCTCTCCGCAGCGATGGCACCCTGATACCCGCTCCGGAATTCAAGCCCTTTGCCGATCCCAACCTCGCGTATGTTTGGGCATTGGCCGTGGATTCTCACGGGCGCGTATACGCCGCGGGAGGCTCTGATGCCAAGGTTCTCCGGCTCGACGACTCGGGCAAGCCTGCCACCGTTTTCGAATCAACCGAGCTTACAGCTCAAGCGCTCGCGATCGACAAGCAAGACAACGTCTACGTCGCAACATCTCCCGATGGCAAAGTTTACAAAATCACTCCGGATGGAAAACATACCGTCTTCTTCGATCCCAAAACCAAATACATCTGGGCGCTCGCGTTTGATTCCGCAGGCACCCTCTTCGTCGCCACCGGCGACAAAGGAGAGGTTTTCGCGGTCGGCCCAGATGGCACAGGCAAACTTTTCTTCAAGAGCGATGAAAGTCATGCCCGTTCCCTTGCCTTCGACCACGATGGCAACCTGCTTGTCGGCACCGACCCCAGTGGCTTGATAATTCGCGTCCCGTTCCACGCGGCCAGCGCTTCTGCTATTCCACAAGCTGGCAAAGCCTTCGTCATCTATGAAACCGATAAAAAAGAAGTCACCGCTCTCGCTGCGGACTCCTCCGGCAATATCTACGCTGCTGCGGTCGGCAATAAGACGCCGCGGCAGCAGCGAATCGGCGTTAATCCGGCCGCGGCGCAGCAGCTTGCCGCTGCCTTTCAAGCCGCCGCCGCTCGCTCCGCTGCCGCCACTGCAGCGCAATCTCCAACGGTCGGCACCCCCGCTGCCACTCCTATGATTTTTCCGCAATTCCCCAGCGCCACGGGAGGAAGCGAAGTCTATCGCATTGCCCCGGACGGCTCGCCGGAATCGCTGTGGTCATCGCCGCAAGACGTCGTCTATGCCCTCGGTTTCTCGCCCGAAAATCATCTTCTGCTCGGAACGGGAAATCACGGTGAAATCATCGAACTCACCGACAATCAAATGTTCTCTTCGCTCGCCAGCGCCGATGCTTCTCAAGTCACGTCCCTGGCCACAGGACCCGGCCATAAGGTCTACGTCGCAACCGCGAATCCCGGCAAAATCTTTACACTCGGCCCTGAATATGCCGCGGAGGGTACGTTTGAGTCCGATCCCTTTGACGCGAAAATCTATTCGCGCTGGGGTCGTCTGACGTGGTGGGGTGAACATGACGGCGCGGCAGGAAAAATTGAATTTTACGTTCGCTCCGGTAACACTTCGGACCCCGACGATTACTGGAGCCCCTGGTCCGGTCCCTTTTCCGATGCCTCCGGAAATAACGTTCAATGTCCCCCGGCGCGTTTTGTACAGTGGAAGGCTGTCTTCCACATTGCCGCTCCGCGCAGCGTTGGCCAGGACGCACACCAGCAGCAGCCCACTCTTTCTTGGGTGAAGCTCGCCTATCTTCGCAATAACGTCGCGCCCGTGATTGATGGCATTGTTGTCGAGGAGCCGGGTCTCCGCGCGCAGGGATTTTCCGCCAGCGGTGCCGGACCTCAGCAAGCTCCATCGGTCGTTCCGCTTCGCGTCCCCGAAACTCACGAAGATGGCGAAACGAATTTTTCGAGCGTCACCGAATTTCAACAGCAGCACCCCCCGCGTTTCACTGCTCCTCCTCAGGGATTTTCCGCCAAGGGCTACCAGACAGCCGTCTGGACAGCGCACGACGAAAATGACGACGAACTCACTTTTTCGCTTTACTATCGCGGTCAGGGTGAAAAAGAGTGGAAGCTTCTGAAAAACGACATCCACGAGGATTTCTATTCTTGGGACACCAACTTAATGCCCGATGGCGCCTACTATTTGAAGCTCGTCGCCTCCGACAGCGCATCGAATCCTGCTGGACAAGCGCTCACCACCGATCGCATCAGCGATCGCTTTCAGGTGGACAACACTCCGCCGTCCGTCGAAAATCTGCGGGCGCAGCCGTCCGGCAACGAGTGGCATTTGCGCTTCACTGCCCGTGACGCGGCCAGCGATATCGCTCGCAGCTCTTACAGCATCGACGCTCGCCACTGGCAATCCGTCTTCCCCGAGGGCCAGCTCACCGACGCGCCCGTCGAGAATTACGATGTCGTCCTCCACGATCTCAAGCCCGGCGAGCACACCATTGCTGTGCAGGTCTTCGACGAATTCGAAAACTCCGCCGCTTCCAAAGTCACCTTCACCGTCCCGCCTAACCGCTAGGCGCCGTTTAATGTGCGCGTGAGCGTAAGCCGACAATCGCTGCTAGTCACGCCTGACAATTTGGCGAATGTGTTGTGTAAGCAATTGTTCGAATGTCTCCCGCTGATGGGTGTCCTGAAAGACTCGCTTCGGAATAATTGTGAAAGATCGCGGGCCGTAGTACAACAGGTAGGAATGAGCATCGACTAGTGCACGCGAATACATACCCCACTGAAGCCGTGAATCGATGTGCGCCGTGCGGAAATGAATGCCCTCTGGAGAAAACACTAGGGAGTACTCTTCGTGGAATTTCGGGGTGCGCCGAAAAACGAAGGACGGTATGATCGTAAAACCTGCAGCCAAAACCAAAGCGAAGATCGCGGACAATCCAAGAAATATGCTACCAACCCAACGCTCGTCCTGCGAAGCCAGCAAGTAAAGGCCCGAGGCTGCCACAATGACAACCACGGCGATGTCAAACCATAATCTTCGGCGTGACCCGAAGTTTGCGCGCGTCGCCCGCAAGTAATCACTCTGCGTATATCGGAAGGAAACTCCAATCGTTGAATCCATAAGCTTCCCTCATCTGACGCTTGCTCGTGTCCTGGCTGAGGCGCACGAGCCTAGCACAAAACGGTCTCCGGTCAGGCAGCGCACTTTTCACTCTGCAACGAATCTACCCGATTGTGCAATAATTCTTCGCATGTCAACGGCACAAGGCCAGCAATCGCCCGCATTCGTCGCACCGGATTTCCAAGCCATTCGCTTGGCCCACGCGCGTATTCGCCCGCAAATTCATCGCACGCCCGTTTTCACCTCGGAATCCCTCGACCAGATGACCGGCGCGCACCTGTTTTTCAAATGCGAAAATTTGCAGAAGACGGGCTCGTTCAAATTCCGCGGCGCCACCAACGCCGTTCTCTCGCTCACTGACGAAGAGGCCAAGCGCGGCGTCGTCACTGTTTCTTCCGGAAACCATGCCGCAGCCATTTCGCTCGCCGCTCGTCGCCGCGGCATTCCGGCGTGGATCGTCATGCCCGGTGCCGCCCCGCGCGCCAAGCGTCAAGCCGTCGAGTCTTACGGGGGCCACGTCACCGAATGCGAATATAGTGTCGCTTCGCGCGATGCCGCCTGCAAAATCTTGCAGGAAAAAACTGGCGCGGTCCTCATTCATCCGTACAACAATCCGCAAGTCATCGCCGGCCAGGGCACCGCCACCATCGAATTGCTCGAAGATGTTCCCGATCTCGACGTCATCATTACGCCAGTCAGTGGCGGCGGTCTCCTCAGCGGAACTTCCATCGCCGCGAAATCGATGCGCCCCCAGATTCGCGTGATTGGCGCTGAACCGAAGAATGCCGACGATGCTTACCGCTCCTTCGCCTCCGGCAAAATCGAACCCGCGGCGAAAACAGAAACCATCGCCGACGGTCTTCGCGCCACTCTCTGCCCTCTCACATTTTCGATTCTTCGCGAACACGTCGACGAAATTGCTCTCGTCACCGAAGAAGAAATTCTCGCCGCCATGCGCATTCTCTGGGAACGTCTCAAGCTTATTGTCGAGCCTTCCGGAGCCGTCTCCGCTGCCATCGCCATCCACAAAAAATTCCTCGTCGATGGAAAACGCATCGGCATCATCCTCTCCGGCGGAAATCTCGACCTCGATCAAATTCCCTTCGCGCGCACCTCAAAATAAACGCCGGCCGAAAATTATTTTCCTTCGGGCAAAGCATGCCCCTTGCGCCAACAGTTTTATGATTCAGAAATAACGACTTACGGGAACGGCAATTTGCGGGCGTCTTACTCCGGCGATTTCCAATCCGTCGGTGGAAATGAGATATGCCAAAATCCAGGAGCCGCTGTGTCGAATTCCACCGGGACCAAAAATCCCCTGTGAATCACGTTCGGCGTCCGAGTCACTCGGCAACCGACGCGTTGCCGCGAACCTTTGTGCTCCAGAATGAACCGCGCATTCGCGGGGAAGCTTTCGGGGCATGCGAGTAGCGCCCCATGGTCATTCACATCCGCAGTTTGTGCTTCGATTGTTTCCGGCTTTCCTGGAATCCTAACGTGCAGTTTCACTGAAACGCGAAGCCTCACGCGCTGGCTGCGTCTCCGTTCATCGTGCGGCGCGACTTGCGCTCCCTCATCCTTTGCCGGATCCTCGCGACTCATCGTCGCAACTCTCCCGCAAAGTTTGATTCACCGATCAGGGGGAACTTCGTGCCTTTAAATTCGCGGGAGGCCTCTACAGTTCTAAACCCCAGAAGTCCATCTTCGGCTGAACTAATTCCACTCCAAGCTCCCAGCCATCCACTCGCCTGTTTCCTGTGTAAACGACCACTGCGCCAATCGAGCGTTGGTTTGCCAAGTTTGTAACGATGAGACGCTGATCCAGTCTCATGGCATGCGGAGCCACCAGCAAACAGCCATAGAAGTTCACAACGCGCGTGTGCGCGGTTTCCTGGTGCGGCGCCTTCGCCTTGCTCTCTACCCATTCAATGGCCACCGGAACACGCGAATTCATCCGCGGTCCCCGCCGCTTAGCTCGCATTTTTGATTCCAGTGATGGTTCTTGACGGAACTGCAACCTGTTGGGCACCGGGCAGGATCCTCGCACATTTCTAACCGCTTATAAATCAACGCACTAAAGAAAAATCAGAACGGATACTTGATCCAACGAGGGAATACTAGTACCTGTGAGAGCCCCAGTCAATAGTACTCAAATGCGGCTTGCATTCACTTCAATCAGTTCCGTTTCGGGAATCCCCCTCAGTTCTCTGCGATGCGTTTCGAGTGCGGTGCCAGCAGCGGCTCGTTCAATCTCACTCCCTGTTCCGCAAGTGTCTTCCGCGCTCCCTTACCCAGCCACTTCTGGAACGAATCCATGTAGGTATAGAAAACAGGCGTCAAATATAGTGTCACCACCTGCGCAAAAATCAGCCCGCCGACCACGGATACGCCCAAGGGCCGCCGGGAATTTGCTCCTGCGCCAAACCCAACCGCGATCGGCAAAGTGCCCATAATTGCCGCCATTGTTGTCATCATAATTGGTCGGAAACGTATCAAGCATCCCTGCATGGCCGCCTCGGCCGCCGTGTGGTCTCCGCTGCGCTCCAGTTCCAGCGCGAAGTCCACCATCATGATTGCGTTTTTCTTCACAATTCCGATCAGCATGATGATGCCCACGAACCCGAACAAATCGAGCTGCATTCCGAATGCAAGCAGCGTCAGCAACGCTCCAAACGCTGCCGCTGGCAAACCGGAGAGAATCGTCAGCGGATGAATAAAACTCTCGTACAAAACCCCCAACACGATATAAATCACAAGAATCGCCATCACCAGCAGCATGCCCAATCCCTTCAGCGACTGTTGAAAGGCCTGTGCGGTCCCCTGGAAACTTGTGTTGATCGTCAGCGGCAGCGTCTGCGCCGCTAATTTTTGAATTTCGTCCACTCCCTGTCCCAGCGAAACGCCCGGCAGCAAATCGAACGAAATTGTCACCGACGGAAGCTGACCCATATGATTTACCGTCAGCGGACCCAGACTAGTCGTCAAGCTCGCCACCGAATTCAGCGGTACAAGCTGTCCATTCGACGACCGCACATACAGGTAAGACAGCATCTGCGGATCGAGCTGGTATTGCGGCTCGAGCTCCATGATCACCCAGTATTCGTTGTTCGGCGCGTAGATCGTCGAGATTTGCCGCTGGCCGTACGCCGTGAACAACGCATTTTCGATTTGCTGCGGTGAAACGCCCACCACCTGCGCTTTATCCCGGTCAATCTTCACGTTCACTTGCGGGCTTTTGATTTGCAGGTCCGTCGTCACATTCTGCAATCCCGGTAACTGCTTCATTTTGTCGCTCAAAATTTGCGCGTACTTGTAGAGCTGATCCGTTTGCGGGCTCACCAGCGTGTATTGATACTGGCTCTTTGTTTGCTGCCCGCCGATTCGAATCGGCGGAGGATTTTGCAGAAACACTCTCAACCCAGGAATCGTGTTGAGTTTCGGCTGCATCTCCGCCATGACGTCCGGAATCGTCATGTGATGCTGGAATAACGGCCGTATCACATGCAGCAGCGAACCAATCACAGCAACGTGCCCAACTCTTGCGTCCCAGTCGTTGTAGGTTGCGCTGGTTGTCAACGGACGGTCGGAAGGATCCTTCAAGTGATCGTAAAACCGCCCGATATTCAGCCCTTGCCCGCCTTCGCTTATACTCGAGAAGAATTGCATCGTGTTGGGGTCGGCCCAAACGATCTTATTCAGGACTTCCTGGTGCGCCTTCATCGCGTCAAACGAAATTCCTTGATTCGCCTCCGCGAAACCAATCACTTCCGACTGATCCTCGTCAGGCAAAAATCCTTTGGGAATCACCCAGAATTCCCAAGCCGTGCCCGCCAGCAACAGCACGCCAATTGCCATCACGGTCACGCGATGCCGCATCGACCATCGCAGCGACACCTCGTACGAACGCAGCATTTCGGTGAACATCCGTTCCAGCGCGTCGTACATTCGCCCGTGCTTTTCGCCGATATGCGGTTTCAGGAACCGGCTGCACAGCATCGGCGTCAACGTCAGCGACACAAGCCCGGAAACCAGAATCGCTGAAATGATCACCACCGCGAATTCATGCAGCAACCGTCCCAAAATCCCGCCCATAAAAAATACCGGCAGGAAAACGGCGGCCAGCGAGCATGTCATCGACACAATCGTGAATCCAATTTCGCGCGAGCCGCTCAGCGATGCTTCCAGCACCCCTTCGCCATGCTCCATGTGCCGCACGATGTTTTCCAGCATCACGATCGCATCATCGACGACGAAACCCACCGATAGCGTCAGTGCCAGCAGCGATAAGTTGTCCACCGTGTAGTCCAGCAGGTACATCACCGCGAACGTGCCGATGATCGACATCGGCAGCGCCATGCTCGGAATAATCGTGGCCGATGCGTTTCGCAGGAAAAGAAAAATCACCATCACCACCAGAATCACGGCCAGCAATAAACTGAACTTTACGTCGTTCACCGACTCTTTGATCGATATCGACCGGTCGTGCTCGATCGACATTTCCATCGCCGGCGGCATAATGGCGCGGAAGCTCGGCAGCAGCTTCCGGATCGCATTGACGATCTCGATGGTATTCGTCCCCGGCTGCCGCTGGATGGCCAGAATGATTCCGGGTTTTGTGTTGATCCAGTTCGCGAGTTTCGTGTCCTGTACGCTGTCGTACACTTTACCGAGTTCATCCAACCGAACCGGCGAGCCGTTCCGGTAGGCCACAATCATCTGCCGGTACATCGCCGCGTCCGTCATTTGCCCGTTGGCTTGAACGGTGAACGCCTTGTGCGCTCCGTACAGAGTTCCCGTCGGCAAATTCACATTCGCGTTTTGAACTGCTGCCGTTACTTCATCGATTCCGATCTGCCTGCTCGCCAATTCTTTCGGATCAAGTTGAATCCGCACCGCGTATTTCATCGAGCCGAACACCGACACCTGCGCCACACCGCTGATCATCGATATCTGTTGTCCCAGCAGCGTCTCTGCGTACTCGTCCACCTCGGATAACGGCAGCGTCGGAGAGGTCACGGCCAGGAAGAAAATCGGCGAGTCTGCGGGATTCACTTTTCTGAACGTCGGCGGTGTCGGCATGTTCGGCGGCAACTGGTTCGCTGCGGCCGTGATTGCTGTCTGCACGTCCTGCGCCGCCGCATCGATGTTCCGCGACAAATCGAATTGCAGCGTGATGGAAGTCGATCCCAGTGAGCTCGTCGAAGTCATCGAGTCGAGCCCCGCGATCGTCGTGAATTGTTTTTCGAGCGGCGTCGCCACCGCAGAGGCCATCGTCTCCGGACTAGCGCCCGCCAAGTTCGCTGAAACCGTAAGGGTGGGGAAATCGACGTTTGGCAAATCGCTAACCGCGAGATTCTGATACGCGATCACGCCAAACAGCAGAATCGCCAGCATGGTCAAGCTGGTCATCACCGGACGTTTAATGAAATTCTCCGCGATTTGCATTCCGCTTCTCGCTCTTCCTAAAGACTCGTCTTGATTTCCACTTTCACGCCCGGCACTAGTCGCACCTGCCCGTCTGTCACCACGGTTTCTCCGGCCTTCACTCCGTCTGTGATTACTGATTCCCCGCCAACCGTTCGCGCCACCTTCACCACGCGCGAATCCACCGTCATGTCTGGCTTAATCACAAATATATAATCACCTTGCTGCCCCGTCTGCACCGCCTGCGACGGCACCACCACCGCTTTCTCCTGTTCGGACAATCGCAAAATCACCGTCACAAATTCCCCGGGCCACAATCGCGAATCCACATTGGGGAATGTTCCCTTTAACACAATCGTTCCCGTAGTCGCGTCAACCGCATTGTTCACAAAGGTCAGATATCCAGATTCCGGCTTCGCATTGTCCGACGTGGTCGCTTCGATCGGCAGTTTGCCTCGTTTCATGTACGCCTTGATCTCGTCTAGATACTGTTGCGGTACAGAGAAGTCCACGTACAGTGGGGAAATCTTGTTGATGATCACCAGAACCGGAAGATCGTTGGCCTTTACTACCGCGCCCGGATACACAAGCTGACTTCCGGTGCGTCCGCTGATTGGCGCGTAAATCAAACAGTAGGCAACTTGCAGCTTCGCCGTCTCGATCGTGGCTTGGTCCGCCTGCACCGCCGCTTCGCTCGCATCCGCCGTTGCAAGATACTGGTCATACTGTTCTCTCGGCACGATTCCCGACTGGAAAAGCTTTTGGTATCGGCCTGCCTCCACTTTCGCCAATTCCGCGCTGGCCTTGTCCTTTGCCAAATTTGCTTGCGCAAGCTGCAGATTCGCCACGAACGGCCGGTTATCCAACGTCACCAGCAGATCGCCCTTCTTCACAAATTGTCCCTGCTTGTAATGTACCTCGCTCACGATTCCCGCGACTTGTGACTCCACCGAAACGGTCGACGATGCTTCCCCGGTGCCGATGGCGTGCAACTCGATCGGCATGGCCTTCACCACGGCCTTCGCCGCCATCACCGGTACAACCGGTGCATCGGGAGGCGGAGCCGCATGTTCCGTGCACCCTGCAACCGCGAAAAGCGCCAAGGTACAAAAAATAATGTTGAGTTTTGAGAAGTAATTCATTTTTCCCCGTGATGTTTTGTATGTATTAGCGTCCGCCGCTATCAGTTCTTCTTCAACTGATCATCTGTGATGGACACCATCGAAATGCGCAAAGAACGGAAAAACTAAGGCCGCCGCTCCGCTCGGCCCTATCAGCCTTCTTGGCCCTTGTATATCTGACGTTGTCTCATGTCAGTACGTTGCAACTTGCCGTCGAACTTTTTTGTGCGTTGCCGCTCCCTTGTCGTTGCGTGTCTGTGCTACGATTTGGGGTTGCCGCCGGCGCTTCCATCGCACTCGGATGCGCGCGCCGGCATAAGGCACTTATCCCACGAAAGCCTCTTTAATAGAGGGAGTAGAGAGGGAGAACGGATGGATACAAGTCAGGCCTCGCGTAACGGCAAGCCTTATCTCCTGCCGGATAAACCGCTGCAATCGCTCGACGATTACATCGCCATTGGCGGCCTGAAAGCCCTCGAAAAAGCGCGCTCCATGCCGCGCGAGGCGGTAATCGCCGAAGTGAAAAAATCCGGACTTCGCGGTCGCGGCGGCGCCGGTTTCCCTGTTGGCATTAAATGGGCCAGCATCGCGAGCGATCCGTGTCCCACAAAATTCGTCGCCTGCAATGCCACCGAAGGCGAGCCCGGCACGTACAAAGACCGCATGATGATGGGCCGCAATCCCTACCAGCTTCTCGAAGGCGTCGCCATCGCCGCGTATGCGATGAACGCGCAAAAGGCTTTCATTGCGATGAAAGGCACATTCGAACAGGCCATCGCGTCCACTGCTCGCGCACACAAGGAGATGACCGCGCGCAAAGCGCTTGGCGATATTCCCATCGAGTTCGTCTACGGCCCAGAGGATTATTTGCTCGGCGAAGAAAAAGCCATGCTCGAAGTGATCGAAGGCCGCGAAGCCATGCCGCGCGAAATGGATTATCCTCCCTACGTTCTCGGGCTTTTCGCCGGTTATCCATCCTGCATTCCTGATCGCACCAATCCGACGCTCGTGAATAATTGCGAATCCATGTGCACCGTCACGCACATCATTCGCAACGGCGCCGATTGGTTTCGCTCCATGGGCACTGCTGACACTCCCGGCCACACAATTTTTACTCTGTCCGGCGACGTGCAGCGCGAAGGCCTTTACGAATTGCCGATGGGCACGACGATGCGCGAACTCATCGAAAAGTGGGGCGGCGGCTTGCGTCCCGGGCGAAAACTCAAAGCAATTTTCTCCGGCGTCGCCAGCGCGGGTCTTTACCCCGAGTCCATCGACACGCCGCTCGACTTCGGCTCGATGCGCAACGCCGGCTCGGGCCTCGGCTCAGCGGGCTTCATGGTTTACGACGACTCCAATTGCATGGTGCAAGTCGCGCACATTTTTTCAAAATTTCTGTGGATCGAATCCTGCGGCCAGTGCCGTTCCTGCAAGGACGGCACGTACGAAGCCACGCGCGGCCTCGAAAAACTTATCGAAGGCACCGGCAACGAAATCGACGTTGAAGATATTCTCCACGCTTCGATCAACGCGCCGCGCGGCAATCGCTGCTTCTTGCCCACGGAACATTCGCTGATCATCCCGAGCATCATGCGCCAATTCCCGCAAGAATTCGCCGAGCATTACAACCGGGGCTGCCGGAATTGCCGCGTCCCGATCCTCCCCAAAATGCACGACTACGACGAAGTCAAACACGAATTCCACTACACGCACGGCCGCCTGACTCCGTAACGTCTTTCTTGGTTTTGTTGTGATTCCTCCTGCCCTGCATGCCCTGAGTGTGTCTTGCGAAGGGAGGAGCCACGCGACGAGCCTGCCCGCCGCAGGCAGGGAATCTGTTTTGGCTCTCCTTGCCCGTAGCCTCTTTCTTGGTTTTGTTGTCATCCCGAGGAGCCATGCGACGAGGGATCTGCTTTGGCTCTTCGCTCACGCAAATTAAGCATTCTCACGCGACCTCTCGTTCAGATCGCGATCCAACGCAAACTTTAGAATTGCCAGCGATGCGATCACGGCTGTCTCCGTGCGCAGAATTTCGCGGCCAAGTGACGCCTCGCGAAACTGATTTTTCGCCGCCGCCTCAAATTCTTGTTCTGTCCATCCGCCTTCGGGCCCAATCGCGAGGCAAACTTCGCTCGCGGAAACGCCTTGCAAAATTTCGCGCAACGGCTTTGCGTCCGTTCGCTCGGACAAAATAATTCTCGCGCTGGCATCCGCCTCGGCGAACGCATCTTCCGTCTTCGCAATTTCAGCGAGCGCCGGCGGACGCAATCTTCTCGATTGCTGCGCCGATTCCAGCAAGATTTTCCGCCACCGCTCGGCTCGCTTCGTCGCCGCCAAAATCAGAGCCTTCTCGCTGCGCGCCGCCGCCATTGGAACAATTTCCGTGACGCCCAGTTCCGTCGCTTTTTCGAGACTCCATTCCATGCGCTCGAATTTCACGACAGAGAGCAGCAGTTTGATTCGCAACGCCGATTCGCGTGCGGGAATCTGCTCGATGAGGGCAAATTCAATCGCGCCGTTTCTTCCCCGCCCCGATGCACCCGGGGCGCGCAAATTTTTCTCGACGCGCCCGAGCCACACTTGCTCTCCGTCGCTCAGCTCGTAAACCTGCCCCGGTTCCGCGCGCAGCACGCGCCCCAAATGCTCGGCGGCGTCGCCGCGAAGTTCCGCTCGTCCAGTTTCGAATTTTTCAACGAAGAATCGTCGCCGCATCATTCACCCGCAAAAACCGAAAGACGAAACTCGAAGATCGAAAATCGGAACTCGGAGACGTGAAACGAAGCGTCCGGTAATTTTAAAAACGCGAAAAATTCGCGATTAGAAATGGAGGCGAGCTTTTGTTTTGTGTAACTTAACTCGATTCCGGCCATTGTGTGTTGTGGAATGATTCTATCACGGGGAGTGGCGGCGCTTTGGTCAGAAGGGATGCAGTTCTCACGGTGTCTCTTGCCCGTCAAACAAATGCGGAGTCTTCGGCGCATTTTCGCACAACAGCCAAAGCGGCGTCGAGCCGACGCGCGGCGCCCTTCGCAGGCTCAGGGTAGACGGGCGGGGGTAAACCCCGCCCCTACGGAAGGCAAGAAGAAAGGCGCACAGGCTGAAAGAACAGGGCGAGATCCTTCGGCCCCGCTCAAAACAGCGGAGCCTCAGGATGACAAACGGCGGTCAGCTGAAGATGTCTTTGACCTTGTCGAAAAAAGAGGAGCTGCGCTCGACGGGCTTGTTTTCGACTTTGACGACGCGGTGCAGCTGCTCGAAGAGGGCTTTCTGCTCCTTGGTCAGTTTTGACGGAATGGCGACGCGGACGTTGACGTAAAGGTCGCCTTTGCCGCCATGGGGATCGGGCAGGCCTTTGCCCTTCTTGCGGAAGAGCGTGCCGGGCTGAGTGCCTTCGGGAATCGAGAGGCTCTCGTCGCCATAGAGCGTGGGGACGCGAATCTCCGCGCCGAGCGCCGCTTGCGCGATGCTGATGGGAACATTGCAGTAAAGATCGGCGCCGCGCCTCTCGAAAAACGAGTGCTCGCTCACTTCGATGAAGGCGTATAAATCTCCCGCGGGGCCGCCATTCGCGCCGGGCTCGCCTTCGCCGGGAACGCGCAGGCGCATGCCGTTGTCAACGCCCGCAGGAATCGCGACTTCGATAGTGCGCGAACGCTCGATGCGTCCCTGGCCGCGGCATTCGGCGCAGCTTTCCTTGATGGTTTGACCCGCGCCGCCGCATGCGGGGCAAGTCCGCGAGACGGCGAAAAATCCCTGCTGATAATGCAATTGGCCGTGCCCCTTGCAAGTGCCGCAGGACTGCATACCGCTGCCCGGCTTCGCTCCCGTGCCTTTGCAAGCCTCGCAATTTTCCATGCGCGGGATTTTGATTTTGGTTTTAACGCCGGCGGCCGCGTCTTCGAACGAGAGCTTCAGGTCGTAGCGCAAATCGGCGCCGCGTTGCGCGCGGGCACGTCCGCCGCGGCGTCTGCCGGCCGCGCCTCCGCCGAAAATATCCTGAAAACCGAAAATGTCGCCGAAGACGTCCTGGAATTCCTCGAAAATCGTGCCCATGTTGCTCGAGTCAAACACCTGGCCGCTGATTCCGGCGTGTCCGTAGCGGTCATACGCGGCGCGCTTCTGCGGATCGGAAAGGACGCTGTAGGCTTCGCTCGCTTCGCGGAATTTGTGCTCAGCGTCGGCTTTATTTTCCGGATTGCGGTCGGGGTGGTGTTTCAACGCGGCTTTGCGATACGCGCTCTTGATTTGCTCGCTGGTGGCTTCGCGCGTCACTTCGAGCACTTCGTAATAATCTCGTTTGGAAGTCGAAGGCATTCTGTGTTCTCAATTCCCTTTCGTGAATTAGTTTGCTGAAGAATTCGATGCGAGATCCCCACCCTCGGGATTCACAGCGACGCGCACCATGGCCGGCCGCAACACTTTACCGTGAAAAATGTAGCCTGCCTGCAATTCCTCGAGAATCGCGCCGTCCGGCTCGTCGCCGGTTTCGAAGCGTTCAATCGCGTGGTGCATGTGCGGATCGAATCGCTTGCCGTCCGTCTCGATTCTCTGGAGACCTTGTTTTGCCAGGACGTCAAACAGTTGCTTGCGAATCAGTTGAAAGCCGGTGCGGTATTCGTCGTGCGCCGCGTCTGGATGCGCGGAAATGGCGCGGTCAAACGCATCGAGGACAGGCAGTAAATGTTCGACGAGCGTTTCGGCGCCGCGATGGCGTTCCTGATGGCGTTCGCGCTCGATGCGCTTGCGATAATTTTCGAAGTCCGCCTGCAAACGTACAAGCGCGTTCCTCAGATCCGTCTTCTCGGCGAGAAGCTTTTCGAGTTCTGGAGCTGGCGCGGTTTCCGCGGACGCATTATCGCTGGCAGCCGTTTCCGGGACGCTTGCGTTTGCGCTCGCGTTTGTCGCCGGCGCGGGGTCCTTCTTCCGGTCCTCTGCTTCCTCCGCCGTCAAATCCCGATCCTTCTTTGAGTCGCTGTACCGATTCACGACAACTTCTCCCCTTTCACTTGCTGCAGAAAAATCGTTTATTGATTTGTCTTTTCTTTCGCTTCCAACAGGGGCCGCGGATCGAAGACTACGCGAGACGATTGAATTTTGCCTTGCGACAATCGATACCATCCGGCGCAAAATACGGTGACGTTTGCCATTGCTATGTCGTAGAAGAGGCAAACATCGTCACCCTCCGCGAGCGCTTTCTTGACGTCGTATTTGAGGCGCATGCGCTCCATGTCACGAAAATAGGCATCGGCGCCTTCACGGGAGCCCAGAACGCCCACGAATTTCAAATCATCGGTGGCGCATTTTCTAGCCGCTTGGAAATCGGCACGATTCAGAGCGTCCACAAAGGCCAAAACGACGTCCTTCGAACTTTTGCCAGACGATTCTTCACCGTCTTTTTGCACACCAATATTTGCGCTCACGATAACTTCTCTCCCTTCGACTCCTCGGAAAAAAATTGTGACATTAGCGCAACCACCGTAATCACACGCTCGTAATGCATGCGCATCGGGCCCAAAATTCCGAGCGTTCCTTGAGCTTGATCGCCTCGGCGAGCTTGCTGGCCGCTGCTGTAAGGAGCGCTCACAAGCGCCAGATGCTTCCCCGCGCTCGACATTTTCTCCACGCCCAGTTCGACGTGCACCGGCTCAGGGCCTTCGATGCAGCCGCTGAGCAGCGCAATCAAGCGGTCGCGCTCCTCGATAGTTGTCAGCAATTCGCCGAGCTGCTCCTGGTTCTGAAATTCCGCCGCGGCCGCAAACTGCGCCGCGCCACCGATATAGACAACGCGCTCCGCGTCCTCTCCCAGCACTTTCGGGTCGCACAGCATCAACGCGCCGCCCGCCAGCTTCTCATAACGTTCGCGGTCGCGTTCGAGCTGGGCCTCCAAGTCCGCGCAAATCGCTTCGAGCGTCCATCGCGGATAATGGCTGTTCAAATACTCCGCGATGCGGTCCAGTTCCGGCTGCAGGAAAGCGCGCTCCGGTCGAATGCATTTGTCGCGCGTGATTCCGCCGCTGGTGACCAAGACAACAAGCACGCGGCCGTCGGGCAACAACAAGAACCGCACATGCTCGACGAGCGTGCGCGAAAGCGGCGGCGAAACGATGATTCCCAGACCACGCGAAACCGCCGCCAGCACGTTACTCGCGCGCTCCATCACTCCCTCGGGCGTTGTCGCGGCATCGAGTTCGCGGCGAATCCATTCGCGATCCTCGACGCGCGGCGTGGCCTGCGCGGCGATTTGCTCGACGTAAAAACGGTACGCCGAGGCCGTGGGCACGCGCCCCGCGGAAGTATGCGGCTGGTACAACAAGCCTTCATCTTCGAGGTCGGCCATGATATTGCGAATCGTCGCGGAGCTGAGTGGCTCTGCGTGCATGCGCACAATCGTGCGCGACGAAACGGGCTCACCCGTTTCGATGTACGCGCGCACCACTTCGGCGAGTACTTGCCGGTGGCGCGTCTGTTGTAGTGCTGGAGCTGCGGTCATAATGCTCGATGCACGAATCGTTTATGAGAACAATTTACCTGTTCGGGCAGGTGAATGCGCGCTGCCCATAGTGTAAGTGTAGCGAGCGGGCGCGGGAGCGTCAACTTGACGGCGGGATAGGATACAGAGGCCCGCGAAACTGCACCCCCCCTGCGTCTCTCGCGCATCTTCCACCTCATCTACATTCCTTGACAATAGAGACATTTATATAGTGTATTCACACTCACACGGTGAA
The DNA here is from genome assembly GCA_035933575.1 of Candidatus Acidiferrales bacterium. Taxonomy (GTDB): domain Bacteria; phylum Acidobacteriota; class Terriglobia; order Acidiferrales; family UBA7541; genus DAHUXN01. Next base: position 26,337 of record DASYYR010000080.1, read on the forward strand.
CGTGGATCGGGAGAAACTGGTTGGCTGAGTACGAGCAAATTCGAGTCTACATCCAATACGACATTTTGCTCACAGCGGACTTGCGATTCGTAATAGGTGGAATTGAACAGGCATATAACCGAGTAGCATCTTTTTTTTCAACAGACTCGCCGAGTTCGCTCAAAGGATCGGCTCCAAGTTAGATCGATGCACACTGAAAGGAGCCTTGAAACATTTCTGAGCGGTAACGGACAAGCGATTGTCGCCTTAGTTTTTTTACTTTTGGGGGTGCGCCATCTGCATTGGAAGACGCAAAAACTTAAGTGGGATGCGAAATTGGCCGAAAGAAAGTTTCGATCAGAGGAATACTTGGACGGACAAGAACGAATGTGGGCTGCAATGCAGGAAGAGGATGCGAATTTGACGAAGGCCGTGGAAAGTCTAGAAAGGGTAGTCCGGCGTATTTTCCAATCCCCTCGGATCACTTCAATCCAAATTAACCTTGTCGAGGAAGGCAGTCAATTCAACAAACCTACGAGAGAGATTTCCTTCGAGGATGAGTGAAAAGGTCATCTCTTATTCGAGATTAGTCGGACGCCCGATATTAAACGTTCGCAGCAAACAAACCCGGTTGCTAACATGAGCAGAGATCAGAAGAGTATGCCCGATGTGCCGACGCCCGACTTTGTCGGCGCAGTCTGTGAGATTTGGTTTACGGTCAATTATGCTGCCTATCATTTAGCGTACACGCGAGTCTATCTGCAAACTCGGTCAATGCAAACGCCCGCCGAGGAGCTTCGCAAGGGCGAGCAGGCTGTAAGAGATCAGGGTCAAATCGATTTGATTGTCTGTCGAAGTCACGTGGCCGCGTTCTTCTGGCAACTTCATCATGTGTTCGAGGCTCTGGAGTATGCAATACGAAAGGGCCAACAAGAACATCCAGAGGAAAAGTATTTTTATAGCGCGGAACAAAAACTCAAGACGATCCGAGAATCAGTTCCGGCCCAAGAAATAGACGCGTACCGCAACGAAGGGCACAACATTCCGGCGATCATCGGTCAGCAATGGGAAACAAAAGGCGGAAAATTTCTACATCATTTCTTGCCCACGATTAAAGGTCACCAGCCAAAAGAGTCTATCGACCTAAACGAACAACTTCAGGTCTACTTTGAATATGTCGTGAATCTGTGGCTGTCGTTTGTTCCTGAACCTCTTAAGTAAAAATTTCCGCGAGATTTCAGCTTTCCGGTTACGGTTCCATTTTTCTATCTGGGAGTACTCCCGTCTGAGCTTTCTGGCATCCCTCAGCTTTCAATTTCGTTGCAGGCGTATGAAAAGCCCGTCGCCGCTGCGGATGCCTCGGACGAAGCACAACACAAATGAGCCCTCAAAAAAGTGCGATTCGCTGGATACCTTCGCCGATGAGCGCGGATATTGGGTACACAAACTCAAATTGAGCCTATCCTTCGCAGAACAGAGATAAGCAATTCCCGGTTTTTGTGATGTGGTCTACTGCGTCCAACCCGCAAATCAATAATGGCCCTGCGCGATAGCCCGCTTAATCTTACGAGTTTTCTTAAAGAGACCTTTTTCAATGCGGGCCGTATTTTCGTTTCCCATTCATCCCGCTTCGGATCGACATATTCCGTGTAGATGTCCGTTTCCGAGTGAACCAATCCAGATTCTACGTCCTCGATGAGATTTGATTCCTTTCCGATGTATTTGATTTGATCGATGCAAATATGTCGTCTCTGCAATAAGCCGATGGTTTGTTTTCCAGACGGATTTCCGCCTGCATCTGCATTTTTTGTTTCAGGATGAAATTCATATTCTGTTAGCACATCCCCATACGTTTTCACTCGCGCAGTGCGCCGGTCGCCATGATGACCATTCGTCGTAATCCCGTATTGTTTGCCCGAATATCGGTCAATCCACCCCATTTTCAGCCATTGTCTCGGATCGGATTCGTAGGGAGCAATCAGGTGGAATTCTTCAGGATCACAGCCGATTGGATGGCCGAAAGCGTTTATGTGGCAGGATAGAAGGAAATTGAATGGTTTAATTTGATCTTTGTATGCTTTTCCTTCATTGAATTTTGCAAAAGGCCGCAGAACGGCGGGACTGCTCACAGTAATTCGCCCGATTGCCGGAAGGTTTTCAAATCCGAGCTTCTTTGCACGCAATTCGAGGGCTTTATGAATTATATTCAGCCATACTTGCGCAATCCATTTGCGATCTTCTTCTTCGGGATCAATGGGATTGAGAAGATGGCCGAGTCCGTGTTCTGACCATCTGTCTTTTTTGTTGTTAATTTCCTTTTGAAAAAGGACGGGATTCCCTTTGGCATCAAGCAGAAAAGGTGCATATCGTTTTGCTGAAATCGCGACACAGTAAAGCTGCCTCTGCTTGTGCGTTATGGGATCATGGTTATCTTCCTCGATTTTCAGGATTGATTCCGGCACGGCATCTTTTTCGTATGGATTCAGCGCAGCAAACCTTTTCTCAATTCCGTCCACCTGATCCCAAGATAATGCTTTCACGGCTTCGCAATTATCACTTGTGCGCAACGTCCCGCCGCCACAAGGAATCATTCCACCATGCTCAGTTGCGACGATTGCCATTGAATCTGTATCTTCCATCACGTATGTACCGCCCAACTCCGCAACGGAATACTCCAACAATGCCAGCATCAGGCGAGCAGCGCCTGTTATCAGGGAAGCCATCGGCGGAAAACAGTATTCGCCCGGCACTTCAGGGTGCGTTGCGTTGCAAACAAACGATTCCTCATCGATGCCATAACATTGGGTTCTTACCCTTGTGTCCGATTCCTGCCGAATCATCTCGGCATAAATCCCGTAGCTTGCTGAATTCGCGAGGATTTTCAAAGCTAAATTGAGCCGCTCTCTTTCTATTTCAGAGAGGTCTGCCCGCGTTTTGAGCCGGTTTCGCTCCTCAATGACTACCTTGAAGAAATCCTGAGTTCGAGGATCGACTTCCACAGCGCGGCGCAGCTTGACAGGCCTGAGATTAGACAGAATTCCGTGCGCCTCAATCCGAAATGCATCCACTATCTTGGGAATCTTTTGAGTTTTGAGGACAGAAGCAATTACGTCCGGCAATGAGAACCAGAGCGCGTCCTTAGGATCGTCATTCTTGGAATAAAGATGATTTATTCCCACTTGCCAATCACGACTTGCCACGTTGTATCGGCTGCGACAGGGCAAAATGTCACCATTGGGAATGACTTTTACAAATGCGGGCATGTGTTCCCAAGTCTCAGGCTTAAACAGATCGGCGGGCTTCAGTTGTTCAAGAAACTGGATGATTTCGCTTTCACAGTGCTCAACAACTCTGATCTCGCGAGCAATCACAAATCGCCACAGTCTCATTAAGCTGTTCACCGTGGGATACATAGAAAGAAAATCGGTATAAACAATCGGCATCGGGACTTTGCGAATATGTGCGCTGGTTCGCCCGCCGAAAAATGCGGACTGCGCGTAACCGAGATACTTCTTGGGAAAATTGGACTGTCGTTTAAGAATCGGTTCAATTCCCATTTCGCGCAGATATCCCTTGCCGAGTGAGGCCGGCGAGTATGCTTTTGTGACTTGAAGGGAGAGATCGTGCCTGTCATATTCTTCAAGCAGCTTGCATGCTAACTCTGTGGTTGCGAGAACGTCGCGCCTGTTGTAATCGATGTATTCTTCCGTGACTTCGCCGTGCTGCGCGGTTGGCTGTTTGGGGTGCTCTACGCCGAATTCCTTGCACGCGGATTCCAAAGAATGGCTCTTGTCTGTCAAAGCAAACGCGAGCGTGCGCAAGTCCAAGAAGTGACCGCGAAATTTATATCCCTCTTCCGGCTCGCCCGTTTTCGATCCTTCGGGGATCAGGTCGGCCTTGTCAGGATCGTTTCGGCCAGTGAAGCCCTTCAGTGACCGTTTACTGTCGATGTGTTTGACGCCAATTCTTGGGCGGTACTGATTTCTGCTCTTTTGGCCTTTGCTGTCGGTGTACTGCCAAATGCCAAGAGAAAAACCGCCCGCAAATCGCCCGCGAGCGGCCAAGACATCGTATGCGAGGCGAGAGAAATCGAATGGCAGATTAAATCCGACGAGCAAACAACGGCCCTTGTAGGCAGCAAAGTAAAACTTGTCTGAGAATTCCTCAAGGCTAAGCAAGTGAAGTCGGCGATTGCCTGCCGACACGTCCGCTTGGTGCGTTTCGATATATTTCTTCAGGATGGCTACATCCGTCTGTGGTGAATCATCCGCATAGAAGAGTCCCTCTTCGCGGCACAGTCCATTGACAATGAATCGGTAGCTTCCAAACGTGAGGCGCTGTGGCGCATCGGTTCGCGTCTCAGTGTCGAAAACGAGCATGGCGTCTGGCCGTCGCCACGCCTTGCGCGGATGAGCCGCCTGCTTTGCATTTTGTTGCTTTAGATTCTCCGGTTGCGGATACACGCGAACGGCAATCGGGAGCGGCATTGCTTGGGGCGGTCTTGAGTTACTGTTTTGGCGCATATTTCTCCAAAGGTGTGTCTTTCCACCATTCCGGGCCACGGATTTTGACGAGAAGATCGTCAAGCTCTTCGAGAAGTTCGGGAATTCCTAGCAGAAGCTTCTCGATCAGGTAATAAACTACGTCTATGAAGCCGCGAATCCGCGCAGCAGCGGCACGAAGTGGACTCCTGTTTGGATTTTCGAGCGTTTCTTTGGGCCAATCATATTGATCCACACTCAGTCGGGCGCGATGATCGTTGACCGGAATTGGAATCCTCACGCGGCTATTTGCTTCTCCTGTGACATGATGAGCGTCTAGCGTTGCTCTGCTCTTTGCCTGTCGATCACAACGAGCGCAAATTACGAGATCAGCACCCCGGATCAACGCTCTGGGTCGCGATTCTCCGCACGCACATCGCGCATTTTCGGGAACACGCCGCCCCGCTACCACATCGCGTTGATATGCGCGGATCGGATCGCGAGTCGGGGGCTTTCTGCTCACACAACCTCTGCATAAAGGGACTCGAAAGACAACATGCCAGCGGAACCGAGGCGGTCTAGCTCGGCAAGCTCCGTCAACAGCGGCACTCGTTTGCCGCTCGCGTCAATGATGTATTTGCGTCGGAGCTTTTTTAGGGCCGAGGAATCGCCCGTCTGAAGGTACTTCTGGGCAGCCGCCCAGAATTTTCCAAGAATGCTTGCTTCGCGAGAATCCCGTGTTGCAACCTCGCGCTTTCCGCCCTTCCCTTCTGCTAGAGGAATAGCAAGAATGCGAAGAAGTTTATCTTTCGACTTTGCAGAGTATTGTCCGTTTTTTCGCTTGCGCAGAGCGGATTTGCCGAGCCGTGCCACAACACGGGAATCGATTCCAAACTCGCGCGAACCTTCCCGAAGAGACACGTGGTCGGCTCGCATCTTCGAGATAACGTGCGCAACCCTTGTCCACGTATCCTGAAATGCCGTTGGCTTCGCAAAAAATTGGTTGGCTGTTCGTGGAACAACTGAGCGAACTCTTATGCTTCGGTTAACGCGGTGCTTCTTGCCTCCCTTTGCTCTTGTTCTTTCATGTGACTGCTTCATGGCTTTCCTCGCTTCCCTCGTGAGAGAATCGGGAATACGAGCCTGTTTTACACCCTGTTTTCGGTTTGGAAGGACATGTTGAAGAACGGTTGAGAGCCGTATAGTTGGAGTTCTCTGGCGAATTGTTCAGCGGCTTGGAGGGGTTTTCTGGTGATAGAGGCTAACTGAGATGGAGTTTTCTGGCGGAAAATTTGAAGGTTTTGACGGCGAGCTTATTGACATCGTTTCAGATGAACCTCAAAAACCGCTCAAGGGCGGACGCCCAACAATTCCCGACGATCTTCTGCTAGACAGTCGCAATCAGTGGCAGCCGTTCTTCGGGCAATGTTGGCCCGAAATCGACTGGCCATTATCGCAGATTCGTAAGCGTAGAAAGAGCACGATCAAAGACGTTCAGAGGGTTTTTGAGGAAGTCAGGCACAAGCCGCTCTGCGATCACGCGAAGATTTTCTTGCGCGGCGAGCCACAAAGAACCACAGTAGAAGTTCTCCGAAAACAGACTAAGGCAAGCAGCAAACTAAGATATGAAGTTCAGGATATGCAAAATAAACGCCCGGAGCTGCAACGCCTTTGCCTCGAAGCAGCAAATGCTCTTAGCCAAGCAAGTGAAGCGGAGAACGCGACAATCCAAGCAGAACTTGTGCGCCGCATACATGCTGTGAAAGAGCATGAAGGAAGGTTCGATGCGAAGGAACGTGAGTGTATTGCACTCGAAAAACAAGTCCGCGATGGTGAAGTGTATTTGTACTGCTCCGAGTTACTGGATTTTTTGCGAAGCAAAGGAAAACGAAAGCGTGCCATGACACCGACCAATCTTGCTAATGCTCTGGCTGGCTTGCCTTACATGCGATGGCGGCAATCGGAGGCCCGATGTTCAAAGATGCCAGCGAATTCGTTCAAACCGTATCCGTATGCCGTTTTTCAACTCATTAAACGTCTGCTTCGACGCACCGGAGCGAAGCGCGGAAAATCGCTGCTAGGAGCATTTCGGGCGGAGCTTCTGAAACTGCCCAAGAAGGAAAATTATCCGCGTGACTCGATTTGCGAGCAGTGGCGCGACTTTAGACTTGCTATCGAAGAAGTATCAAAATCCAAGCATCAGAGTGGATTCATCCCCAACGCGATCACATCTGAATTCCTGAGAAATGTGTCTCGTCAGAAAACGTCGGTTGATAATGTTCTGGATGCTCAAGAGAAACTAGGTTTGAACGCAAGATAACCGGGGCATTCGCTTAGCCGATAGCGTAGAATAAAAACTGATTCAAACAACGGGACGCGCCGGTGCTTGAACACCGAACGCGCCCCTGACTACCGATGGAGGGTTAATCTCCAATGGCAGCTTCGCACACCGTACCGCAAGTTTCCGAGCACTGCAATTCCATCCCGATTGAGCCGAGACACGGAGTGATAACGCTGTACGGCTACGGCATTGATGTCCGCGTGGATCGGGGTCATCTCATCGTCCATGACGGCATCGGCTCGCGCCGCACAACTGCCCGTTTTGCCCGTATCGGACACGGAATTAGACGGCTCGTTGTGATCGGCTCCGATGGCGCAGTAACTCTATCCGCGCTTCGCTGGCTCGCCGATCAAGATGCGAGCTTTGTGATGCTGGATCGAGATGGCTCGGTGCTCGCCACAACCGGCCCTGTTCGCCCTTCCGATGCACGTTTGCGACGTGCGCAAGCCCTCGCTTATCGCTCGGAGACTGCCTTGCGAATCGCACGCGAATTGCTCGATCAAAAGCTCATTGCGCAAGAGCGGCTGATTCGTGAGAAATTCCGCGATACCGCTGTGGCCGATCAAATAACTGATGCCCGCGAAAAACTCGCAACCGCGAATTCCATCGATGACTTGCGGTTTTTCGAGTCCCAAGCCGCAAAAACATATTGGACTGCGTGGCGCAGTATGCCGATTATGTTCGCGAAGTCCGATCTTCGTCGCGTACCGGATCACTGGCTTAAATTCGGGTTTCGTGCTTCGCCGCTCACCGGCTCGCCTCGATTGGCTGTAAATCCGCCGAACGCGATGCTTAATTATCTGTACGCGCTTCTTGAATCCGAGGCCCGATTAGCCGCCGCTGCGCTTGGACTCGATCCCGGTCTGGGCGTATTGCATTTCGACAGTCGCTCGCGCGACAGCTTGGCATCCGATTTAATGGAACCGATTCGCCCGCGAGTTGACGCTTACGTGTTCGATTGGATAAATCGTGAGCCACTGCGCCGAGAATGGTTTTTTGAGCAGCCGAATGGCAACTGTCGGCTAGTCGGTGCCTTCGCGGCTCGCCTTTCCGAGACCGCTAGGACTTGGGGCTGGGCGGTTGCGCCCGTGGCAGAGAACTTCTGTCGCAAACTTTGGTCAACAATGCGAAAGCCCGCATCTTGGTCGGGGCCAGCAACGCGATTGACTCAGCAACGGCGAAGTCGAACGGGAAATGACTTGAGCCTTCGCCAAGTTCCCACACCGCGCCCGCCAACTCTGTGCCGAGCCTGCGGCACGCCGATTACTGAGGGAAACAATTATTGCAAAGCGTGTGCGCTAGCCGAATCTAAGACATCGTTTCTCAAAGTTGCGGAGCTAGGAAGAATGACAACGCACAATCCAAAGGCTCAGGCCCTTCGCTCTGAGACAATGCGGCGGCAAATGGCCGGGAGGACTTCGTGGAATCCAGCTGATTTGCCGAAATGGTTGACGGGAAAGGTCTATCGCGAAAAGATTCAACCGAAACTTACAACGTTTACGGTTCCGGCCATCGCGTCGGCTCTTGGAATCTCGAAGCCATACGCAACAGATATACGAGCGGGACGCCGAATGCCACATCCACGGCATTGGCAAAAGCTCGCGAGCCTAATTGGATTTTGCGATGCGGAAGGAAAAAGCGGCAAATAAATTTAATCCTGACTTTGACAGATAAATCTTTAGCGGCGTTTTCGCGCCAGCGTTTGCCGCGCCGCGATCTTCGCTAGACCGAGCACGATCCCGGAATTTGTCATCACGGCATCGCGCCAGCGTTTCTCTGCGGCTCGTTTTAGCAGATCGAAATCCTCTTGCGTCATCTTCACGTTTACCTGAATCGTGCGTTTCATGCCTTCTTGTATCGGCTAAATACAGACCGTCAGCAACGTTACTAATCGTACTCAGAATATCCACCTGTACGGTCGTCAGCTTACGGTTAGAGCATCGTGTATGTCGAGAATGGTATATCGCAGCCCGATACCCTCACAATTGCAGACGCGAATACACCCACAAGCACAGCGGGGGAGGCTGCTACTCAGATGAGGATCACGTTCCGGCCCATGTCACTTAGCCTGTTAGTCGTTTTCTGTTCGATGTTTCTCACAATCTCGTTTTCAGCGAACCATTTTGCGGTGTTCGGGGCAACCGCGTCCGGGTCTCGGCCACAGAAGAATCCCAAACTGAGCACACCGCTCGTTTTGCTCAGCATGAACGTCAAGCAAGAAACCACGCGTCCAGCCGTCGCCGAGGCTGTCAGACCGCCAGCGGGTTTTTCCGCAGAAACGCTTCCGAAGCCGCTGCAAGACGCCATTCACGCGGGCCAGATGCACGTCACAGATAAGGGCGAAGTGCAGGTCTATATCGAATTAAGCGCGCTCACTTCGCAGAATCTCGATGAACTCCGCAGCTATGGCGTGACCGTGCAAATCATTGGCGAGCCGAAGCCGGACAAGAGCAAAGGCGAAGTGCTCACGAAAGTTCCCACTGTGCAGGGCTTGCTCCCCATTACCATGATTAACCAAGTGAGCGGGCTTTCGTTCGTCCGGTACATCCGGCTTCCCGATTACGGCTTTACGAACACAGGTTCGGTCGAATCACAGGGCGATGCGATATTGCAAGCGGCCACGGCGCGCAGTCAATTCGGAGTAGACGGCACGGGAATTCGCGTTGGCGTAATCTCGGACGGTATCGGCGGCATCTTTGCGGTCGGATGCACGTCGTGCGGCCCCGCGTCGGTGACCCCAAGTCCGATTAACAGTGGTGATTTGCCGAACGCAACGGGAAGCCGCAATTCGAGCGGAGCACTCACGTCCGTAAGCGGCGGAATCACCGCACAGTCGTTTCGTGGTGACGGGAATCTCGAAGCGTGCCTCGGCGGGACGTGTGACACCTCTGGCAACGTGGGCGCTGAGGGAACCGCTATGCTGGAAATTGTACATGACCTAGCGCCCGGCGCTAAGTTGTATTTCGCTAATTTTGATACCGGAATGTCCTTCGAGCAAGCTGTAGATTATTTGGACGCTAATACGGATATATCTGTGGACGATATCAGTTTTTTTACTTCAGATAGTGGAACGACTTTTCCTTTCGATGGCACCAGTTCTCTTTCGACGAATACAGCGACCGACCTGAATACGGACACCAACCCAATCCGAGGATACTTCACGGCGGTAGACAACTTCGGTCAGGACCACTATGAGGGGCAATATGCGGATTCGGGCAGGGATGGGACTTCCATCACCGGCAAAGCAGGTGATCTCCACACGTTCCAAGCAGTAACCGGGACGACTGTGGACAACGAGAACTTTGGCTCCATCATCGCTGACCCTACGACGGTCGGGCCGTCAAAGAAGATCAGTGTTTTTCTGACATGGAATGACCCAGCGAACGCATCATCGAACGACTACGACCTCTTCTTGGTTCCGTTGAATTGCAGCGGTTTTTCGAGCACAAATCTATTGCCATTGCCACCGTGCACGATTAGTGGTGCCCCGCTTGCGAGCAGCACTAATCCTCAAACGGGAACCCAGCCGCCAGTAGAAGAATTGACTTACGTGAATCCCAGTGCAGTGTCTCCAGTAGCCGTCGGGATTGTGATTCAGAATGTGAACAATACAGCCGCATCGCGTGCCTTCGATATGTTCATAGGGGGTGCCCTCAGCGACGGTGCAAATCCAGACCACAATTTCAACACTCTTTCGGGCAGCGTACCCGCAGAGGGCGACGCTGGAGGTTCGCCCGTGAGCGTGGTTTCCGTTGGCGCAATTAACCAAACGGACTGTACCGGGACGGGTAATTGCACCGGCTCCGTTGAACCCTACAGCAGTCAAGGGCCAACGGAAGCAACGCCCCAAGCAGGGGCTCGCATGAAACCGGATATTACTGCAACGGACGGGGTGTCTGTCACTGGAGCTGGAGGGTTCGGAATCGATCCCGCCAACGGCGCGTCGCCTTGCCCGACGGGAACAACTCCATGCGATTTTTTTGGCTCATCCGCTGCTGCACCCCACGCCGCTGCAATTGCCGCACTAACTTTGCAGGCAGCGCCGTGTTTGTTGTCTAGTTCTAATGTCAACAAGCCCGCCACGGCTCGCGCGAATCTGCGAAACTTTCTTACGGGGACGGCTGTGCAGCTTCCCGGAATAGCTCAGGCTGCTCCAAACAATATCGAGGGCTTTGGGCTTCTCAACACGCTTGCTGCAATTACTGCGACCCTGCCAACTGTGAACGCAGGAGCAAGTCAAACGGTGAACGGCGTCAGTGCCAACGGTGCCAGCGTCACCCTAAACGGATCGGCAACTGACCCGGATGCCTGCCCAGTCACTGCGAGTTGGGCAGGCAGTTGCGGAACGGCATCGGGCGCGAGCACCAGTTTAATGTGTCCCGTTGGAAACGACACGGAGACGCTCACGGCCAGCAACGGCGGAGTAGCAGTATCGCTTCCGACAAGCACTGTGCAGATCACCGTGAGCGATTTCACGATCACTGCGCTGCAATCATCCGTTACCGTTTCGCCCGGACAGCCAGCAAACTACACAATAACTATAGGCTCGCAATTTGGCGCGTTTACCAACCCAGTTTCGCTCGGTTGTACGAGCTTGCCGGGAGAGACATCCTGCTCCTTCTCACCTGCGAGCGTGACCCCCGCTTCAGGCTCGATAACCTCGACGCTTACGATTTCGACAACAGCACCGTCCTCACTTTTCCTAACCCAGCCGCGCGGCAGGCCGAGCTTGCCTCTGTTTTGTACGTGGCTAGGCTCGCTCCTCATCTTCTTGGGTGGAGCGATATTCGCGAGGAGAACCCGACGAAATCTGGCGGCTGGATTGGCGTTCTCAGCTTTGCTGATTTGTTTCGTTTCTGCCGTTGTCGCGTGCGGAAACGCGGGCCGCGGGCCATCCAATCCCGGCACCCCAGCAGGCACTTACACCATTGGAATGAAAGGAACCTCGAATCAGTTGCAACATTCGACGAACGTAACTCTAACAGTCCAGTGAAACAGATCGCGAAACGTTGAAAGAAAAGTTAGAAACTCAAAGGAGATACAATGAAAAAGACACTGTTTTTACTCGTGTTACTCGCCATTGCAGTTCCGTTGCAAGCACAAGAGTATGCGAAAGCCGCACCAGCAAATTCCGCTAGCGCCGCTCCGACTCGCATGATGACCCAAAACCCGAAAACTGACACAGAGGAAATTAGAGGTAAGCTTGGGCGGAATTCCGGGAGAGGAGGCGAGGACGATGCCCAAGAAAGGTCACTCAGAGGAGCAGATCGTAGCGGTATTGCGACAAGTGGAAGCGGGA
>DASYYR010000106.1:0-5287 GCA_035933575.1 Candidatus Acidiferrales bacterium
GTCGTCTCCCAGCCTGGCAGCTCGGGAAAATACGTTACGCGTCGAGGCTTCACGGATCGATACGGTGCTCAACCTTGTCGGCGAACTCATTATTGGCAAGTCCATGTTGCAGCGGACGATCGTTGACTTTGATAAACGCCACCTCAAAGATCCGCTCCGAAATCGTTTCGCGGATGCTCTAGCTTTCCAGTCGCGTGTCCTCCACGAATTGCAGCGCTCCGTGATGCAAATCCGCATGGTGCCTGTCGAACAGCTCTTCCGACGTTTCCCGCGCCTTCTGCGTGACATCGCAAAGCGTTGCGGACGCGACGTGCGGCTGGAAATCGTCGGAGAAAATACAGACCTTGACAAGGGCATCCTGGATGCTCTGGCCGAGCCTCTGGCGCACTTGGTGCGGAATGCCGTTGACCATGGCATCGAGCCTCCACAGGAGCGCGAGGCCGCAGGAAAGCCAAGCTGTGGAACCGTGAAACTGAACGCCTATCACCAAGGAAGCCAAGTTGTAATCGAAGTTTCTGATGATGGGCGAGGCATTTCCAAGGAGAAGTTAGTTCATCGTGCCATCGAACACGGCGCCATTTCTGCAAACGAGGCGGAAAAACTGACGGAAGCAGCTGTCAATCAATTGATTTTTCAGCCGGGCCTAAGCACTGCTGACGAGGTTACCCAAGTGTCTGGGCGCGGCGTTGGTATGGATGCGGTTGTAGGAGCCTTGGAACGAGTAAAGGGCATCATCGAAATACAAAGCAAATCAGGAGCCGGAACAACGTTCCGCCTAATGGTCCCCTTGACCCTCGCCAGCATACAAGCGCTGCTGTTCCAGGTTGCAGGACACTTTTATGCCGTACCACTGGCCAATGTGGTTGAAATTACGCGCATCGAAGACGCGGACATTCACCGCGTCGACGATTACGATGTCGTGGCGCTGCGAGATCAATTGCTGGCAATTGTGCATTTGAATCATTTAGCGCCACAGCCCGTGAATTCGTCCGCGAAGAGAATGTTCGTCATTGTAATCGCGGCAGGTGAGAGAAAGTTCGGAATTGTCGTTGAAGGCTTGCTAGGCGAGGAAGAATTAGTGATCAGGGCTCTCGATGATCAATTCGCTGCATCCGATATGGTCAGCGGCGCTTCGATTTTGGGTGATGGCACAGTCGTCTTAATACTGAACGTGACTGCGGTGGCCCATCACTTTTCCCGCATTCCGGCGCTCGGGGAGATAGCATGAGTGGGCCGGTGCGCGTCCTGGTGGTCGACGATTCGGCGCTGATGCGGAAGTTGATTCCGCAGATCCTCGAAAGCGACGGGAGCATTAAAGTGGTGGGCACGGCTATGGACGGGGCCTTCGGCTTGAGAAAGATAGAGGAACTCAAGCCGCATGTTGTGACCCTGGATCTGGAAATGCCGCGAATGGACGGAATCGCAATGTTGCGCGAAATCACACGCCGGTACCGCTTGCCGGTGATTGTTTTCAGTGCGCATTCGCGCGAAGGCGCACAGGCGACATTGAAGGCGCTCGCGCTCGGGGCGTTTGATTTTGTCGCCAAGCCGGATAATGCTGCGTCCGGTCACTTGCAGGAGATCGCTCGGGAACTCGCCATCAAGATCAAGACTGCTGCGATTTCGGGTTCTCCAAAAATGATGCCGGAAGTCCGCTTGGTACAATTCAAGGGAACCGCCTGCAAGAATCAGTCTCACCATCCTCCGACGCGCGTGGTGGCTATAGGGATCTCGACCGGAGGGCCGAACGCCCTCGAATACATGCTCTCAAGAATTCCCATGGACTTTGCCGGCTGTTTCCTGGTCGCACAGCACATGCCGGAGGGTTTTACGGAAATGTTGGCGAAACGACTAGATGAAACCTCCATGATCCGCGTGCGAGAAGCATGCTCGGGCGTCGCGCTGGTCGCGGGACAAGCGCTAATTTGCCCCGGCAACCGCCATTTGTCGGTCCGTCGCTCCAAGACGGGCCACATAGCCGTCGTTTCGGATTCAGCGCGGATCAACGGCCACCGACCCTCGGCGGACGTGTTGTTCCGCTCCGTGGCGAAGGAATTTGGCGATCAATCGATCGCTTTGTTGATGACAGGGATGGGGGACGACGGCGTAGAGGCGATTCGCATCGTCAGAGATGCCGGGGGATTAACGCTCGCTCAGGATTCAAGTTCCTGTGTTGTTGACAGCATGCCTCGCAGCGCTACGGAGCGAGGATACGTGATGCGCGTCTTGGAACTAGAAGCTCTGCCGAACTTTCTTTATGCCCAATGCGCTGTAGATCAAGCCGCAGCGGTCGGCAACAAGGCTGAGCCGACCAGAATAGGTGAATGAACAGTGAGAATCGGTGATGAGGGGAGGAGAAAGTCATGAAACCATTTACGCCATTGACTCGAAAGCAGGATAGCCAGCCCGTCCGCTACCTTGTGGTGGATGATTCGGTATTCGCGCGCAAGAGCCTGGCAAAGATGATTGACACATTTGGCGGCGAGCTTGCCGGCGAGGCTGGCGACGGCTGCACAGCAATCACCGAGTACACGCGCACAAACCCGGACATTGTTCTAATGGACATCACCATGCCACAGATGGAGGGCATCGAAGCTGTCGAGCGGATTGTCCGCCAGCATCCCGAGGCGCGCATCGTCATGGTCTCTTCCGTCGGCTATCAGGACAACATTCTCGCGGCGCTCCAAAAGGGAGCACGCCATTTCGTACAGAAACCTGTAAAGCCCGACGTCCTTTACGAAATTATTCGTTACGTTTTGAATGACGATGGTGTACCCGCACCCGCAGCTGTGGGAGACGCACGGCCATGAAGATGCAACTGATTCAACCGTTCATCAGCGCCGCTGACTCGATTTTGGCACATGCACTGGATGGTCCGACAAGAATCGGTGATCTCAGCATGGAGGAAGAAGGCTATCGTCCCAAGGGTTTCTCCGCACGAATTGCAATTCGTGGAGAAATTGAAGGCCGCGTCATACTCGACATGGACTCCGCCACCGCCGCGCGTGTGGCCAGCGCATTAGCGGGCTACGAAGTGAACGAATCCCAGCAAGTGGTCCGCGAAACACTCTGCGAATTGGCGAATATGATGATCGGCAATGCGGTCACGTTGCTGAACGACTGCGGATATGAATTTAAGGTTCATCCACCCGAAGTGTACACCGGCGAAGAAGCGGTTCGCAGCACATCCGACACCGAGGCAATGGCCATTTATTTTGATACGCCGTGTGGCCGCGTCTTTGTCAATATTTCGATGCGCTGCAACCTCAGCCACCGGCCGGAGCACGACGCTGCTCTTAAATAGGAACCTTCATTAAATGTTTGCGTTAAAATTGCCCTTTGACTACACGCTGGACTGTTCTTCCAGACCTTTCCGCAAGTATTTCACTCCGTGGCGATAAAGGCCCGCTGTGGGCAGAGCGCGAACGTGCACTACTACGGCAGGAATAAACACGTTCGCGGTTCCTTGCGTGTACGGAACGGCAACTTCCACCTGCGCCCCCTCCTCATACTTTCGGCGGCTTCGAAACGCAATTCCCTGCCGCGAAACATTCTCACAAACGGCCATTTCCTCGGTGCCAATGCGCTCGCGAACACAAGCCATTAGTCGTGTATCGTATCGGGTAGTTTCGCGTTCCGGCGATGAGGCGGCATCAATCCCGGTGGCACCACGGTGCGAATCGGCCGTCGCGTTATGACGCACGGATTCCAAGGGCTGCTTCCAGATGGTCGGCGATTCGCACGTGCGGCAATTTCGCGCAAATAAACGGTTCGATTCGAACTCCTTAAGCTCGCGCGAATTAAGATATGCCAGTTCTCGGCCACCGCAATGCGAGCATTCCACAAGTAACCGCACGACCGCATCAACCGCCTCGGTTGCCGAAGGAAACTCGATATCCCAGAAATCCAATTTCGAGTCTGAGAAGGTGATGCCATAGGCAATCCCACCTGAACTGTCTTTCTCGTGCGCCACCACCCGCACTTCCGCTTCGCGGCGCGAGCCGTCGAATAGTTGCCTGCTCACTCGCAGCGCCTGGTCAATACGAAGCGGCCTGTCGAGCGTGATCAGTGCGCCGTGACGATTAACCACGATGGTCGTCGCGGTATCGATGAACGGCCGATTTCCCGCGTCGATTCCAGCAGCCTGAAGCGGTAACGAAATAGAGATGCGGTCGCTGCGGCGATTGCTCCGCGAGCCCATGAAATGCTCTCCTCGAGAGAACTTTAAACTCCCGTTACGTTAACACACGCCAAGAGCGCGCAAACGCAACCCACATTTCCGGTTTCCGGCGCGAAACTCCCCCTCGGTCAAACCCCAAAGGGATGTTCGATCGATGGACTCTGGGGCGTAAACAGCTTCGCGCCATCTTCGGTGATGTGCATGCAGTCTTCCAGGCGAACGCCAAACTCTCCGCGAATGTAAACGCCAGGTTCGTCGCTGAAGCTCATGCGTGGCTCCAGCTTCAATGTGTCGCCGCCGACCAAGTACGGCCATTCGTGGTCGTCCATACCGATGCCGTGACCCAAGCGGTGGCCAAAATATTTGTAACCCGGACCGTAGCCATTGTCTTCAATCACTTTCCGCGCCGCAGCATCCATCGATTGAGCCTCGACTCCTGGTCGCGCCTGCGCCAATCCGGCGCTTTGCGCGCGGTGAACAATCTCGAATACCCTTTTCATTTTATCCGTGGGCTTGCCCAGCACAAAGGTGCGGCTGATATCGGAGTGATAGCCCTCGACGGTGCAGCCGCCATCGATCAACAGAATGGTCCCTTCTTCCACTTTTTGCGGCTCGATTGATCCATGCGGTAGCGCCGAATACTCGCCCACCTGCACTCCTGCGCTGCCCGGAAATCCGAGTTGGTCGTGCGCCTGCGACACCATACGCGAGAAATCGTGTTGCGTCATGCCCGGTTTGAGAGCGCGCCATGCCGCTTCATACGCTTTGAGCGTCACCTCATTCGCAAGCCGCAGCAAATCGATTTCGTGCTGCGTCTTGTGCATGCGGCATCCGGCCGTGATCGGTGTCGCGCTCGTGAATGTAACCGACGGGTCGGCGTGCGCGACGCCGTCGCTGTTCACAAACCATACCGTCTCTTCAATACCCAGACGCCCAGTGGAAATTCCTCGGTCTCTCAATCCCTGCGCGACGCGCTCGTACGGGCTTTCGTTCTCCTGCCAGATGCGGATGTCCGGTTTTCCTGCGAACGGCCCGCGATTGATCTGCTCTCTGGCACGATCCTCTTCAAACGCGGGAGAAACAAAAAACGGATCGCCCTTTGCCGGT
>DASYYR010000001.1:0-19869 GCA_035933575.1 Candidatus Acidiferrales bacterium
TGTCACCGGGGAGAATCTCGGGCGCGTCTTTGCCGAGCGCGGCGAGCGCAGACGCGGGATAGCGTCCGAGAAAAACGGGATCAAGCCACCAGGCATTTTCGCGCCACCAATGAGCGCCGGAAAAACGATCGAGCGGGCTCGAAAACGTGGATTCGCGAGCGGCGGCGACGTCGACGGCGGAATCAGTAGCGGGCAATGAAGGCGAGACGTCGCATGCATAGCCGATTTGGGCGGCCTGATGCGCGTTGGCGCGAATGGCCTGCACGGCGCGGCCGTGCGCGAGAAACGTGATGTGCGCGGCACGCATGTATTCGGCGCAGGCGAGCTTTTCACCCGGCGCTTGCACTCCGGTGACGTACGCGCCACCGATGAAAGAACGCGGCTCGTTGATGGTGAGCCAGTGCGTGACGCGATCGGAGAGAGCGCGCGCGACGATGGCGGCGTAGTCGCCGAACCACTGTGGCATGTCGCGCGAGAGCCAGCCGCCGCGGCGATGCAGGGCGAGTGGCGTGTCCCAGTGAAATAACGTGACAACGGGCGTGATGCCCGCGGCGAGGAGCGCGTCAACGAGACGGCTATAGAAGTCGAGGCCCTTTTGATTTACGGCGTCGATGCCGTCGGGGAGCACGCGCGGCCAGGAAACGCTGAAGCGAAATGCGGTGAGGCCCATTTCGCGCATGTGCGAAATATCTTCGGCGTAGAGATGATAAAAATCGCAGGCGACGTCGCCAGTCTGGCCGTCGTGGATTTTGCCAGGCTTTTGTACAAATTCGTCCCAGACGGACGGGCCTTTGCCGTCTTCGCGCGCGGCGCCTTCGATTTGATAGGCGGAAGTGGAAGCGCCCCAGAGGAAACTCTTCGGAAATGGCGACGCGGTTGGCGAGACGGGCGATGTTTGCCGGGCGGGATGGGTTACGGCGTCGGCGGGGCGCAGGTTCGCGAGCGAAAGGGCCGAAACGCCGGAAACCGAAAGAAATTCGCGGCGGGTGAAATCGTGCGAGATGCTTCGTGGTCGCATCATTTTGTGCACCTCAAAGTTACTTCCCCGGCTCGAACATGCCGGCAGCGACGCGCGTGACCAAGCTGCGCGGGGCCAGGCGCTGGCCTTCGACGCTCAGCTTGTTTTTTAGGCCGGAGATTACGCTGCTCTTCCCTTCCGCGAGGGCGCGCAATCCGACTCGCGCCACTTTTTCGGCCGTTTCCGCACCGCGAAAAGTGTGCTCGGGCTGGCCGGCGACTTCGCGAAACTCGGTGGTGGTCGAGCCGGGGCAAAGAGCGCAAACGTGAACGCCGTAGCGGCGAACTTCTTCGGCGATGCCTTCGGCGAAAAGCAGGTCGAAGGCTTTCGTGGCGGCATAGGTCGAAATGTAAGGCACGGCCTGGAAGGCGGCGACCGAGGCGACGATGAGAATGTCTCCGTGGCCGCGCGCGACCATCTCGGGCAGACACAGGCGCGTCAGATGAACGACCGCTGAGCAATTGACCTGTATCATTTCGAGTTGGCGCGCAAGGTTGGATTCGTGAAGAGCGCCGTAGGAACCAAATCCGGCGTTGTTAATCAGCAGCTCGATTTCGAGGTTCTTGGCCTCCGTGAAGGCGCGGATTTCGGCGGGCGCGTTGGGCTGCGCAAGATCCGTTGCGAAGATTTCGGCTTTGATGGAATGGGCCGCGCGAAGTTTGGAGGCAAGTTCTTCAAGGCGTTCGCGGCGGCGGGCGGTGAGGACGAGGTTCGCGCCGCCAGAGGCAAGCTGTTCGGCGACCGCACGACCGATTCCGGCGCTCGCGCCCGTCACTAACGCCCACTTCCCTGCCCAGCGTCGTTCGTCATAACCCATTGAATTCCCCCAGATGTTACGTCGAAATGAAACCACACGCGGGGCCATCTGAAAAGCAAAAAGCCCAAGGACAAGACCGCACCTCAGAGGCGCAAAGAAATACAGAGGGAAAAGGTCCTCGGCCAGAGACACGCGTGCCCGACAATGAAAAATGGGAGAAAGATTCCAAAAACAGGAGAGCGCTCAATCGCCTTGTGTGTGGCTGCGAGCAAAGACGAAATCGCGCAAACGGACGCCTTGCTCTTTCATGCCCGCCAGCAAACGGCGAGCCCAGACGAATTCGGCGGCGAGAAGCCCCAAACCGAGCAACATTACAAGCCAGCCAGGCGCAGGGCTGAAAAACAAAACCGCGCCGAGAGCCAGAAGCGTGAAGCCGAGAAGGATGCGAAGGAATCGTTTGGCCTGTTGAAGAGTCCTGAAAAGCATTGTCGTGTTCCGTTCCACCAACCAGTTGCGCGGGCCCTGGGAAAGACCGTATAACGGGCCGATTAAATCTCGTACTGCCGTCCGTATTTTTCCTGCATCGAGTTGGATGCTCGCGAACGGCTACAGATTCAGGAGCACGTGAGTGACCAAACCGCAGAGGTCTTGTCTGCCGCAAAAACCCCGCAGATAATGGCTTTCCCGGTTCGGGCGCGCTGCCGATTGAAAACAAATTGCGCGTGGATGGAAAAGATTTACCTGGCGAGGGCAAAAATGGAATTGAGGAGCGTACGAATCGAAATACCGGAAGGCGCGAACGTGATTCTGGGGCAGGCGCACTTCATCAAAACGGCCGAGGACATTTTCGAAGCGATTGTTAACACAGTGCCGGGCGCGAAATTTGCGATTGCATTCAACGAGGCGTCGGGACCGTGCCTGGTGCGCGTTGAAGCCAACGACGATGAACTGCGCGCGGCGGCCATTGCAAACGCGCAGGCGGTGGGCGCGGGGCATTTGTTCGTGGTGCTGGTGCGCGAGGCGTATCCGGTCAACCTGCTGGACCGAATCAAGGATTGCTACGAAGTGTGCTCGATCTTTTGCGCGACGGCGAATCCCGTGGAAGTGATTGTGGCGGAAACGAAACAGGGGCGAGGGGTGATAGGCGTGGTGGATGGCGCATCGCCAAAGGGAGTCGAGGGGCCAGCGGAGACGCAGGCGCGGCACGATTTTGTGCGGAAGATTGGTTACAAACGGTGAACTCCTCTGGCGATTTGTGATGTGCGAACCGGTTCATTAGGGCACAATCGCGTGGTCTCGGAACAGCAAGACTGGTCGTGCTGGCATTTCGTCTTGGCGGGCCCGTTTAGGGGCCGGCAGGCACGGGCGCTACTTGGAGGAGCATGCAGGCCGCTAAAATTATAGCCGCAATGATTAAACCTACGACCAGGCGAGCGCTGTCCGCGTGGTTTATCCACCTCGGCGGGCCAGGCCTGATCCTGCTTGGGCTACTCGACAATTCTGTGATTCCCGTCCCCGGCAGCATGGACGCGCTGACGATTGTGCTGGCGGCGCACCAACGACAGTTATGGCCTTACTACGCGCTAATGGCGACCGCGGGCGCGGTCCTCGGCGGGTACATCACCTTCCGGCTGGCTCGAAAACAGGGGAAGGATTTAGTCGAGCGCAAGATGAAACATGGATGGATGAAGAAAATCTACGACTTGTTCAGGAAGTGGGGTTTCGGGGCAATTGCGATTCCCGCGGTGCTGCCCCCGCCTGTGCCGATGGTACCTTTCCTGGTGGTTGCGGGAGCGACGAATTACCCGACGAAGAAATTCCTGGCGGCGCTCGCGGTGGGGCGCGCAGCGCGATACACGGCTCTGGCTTACTTGGCGAGCGTCTACGGACGCCAAATCCTGCGCCTGTTCTCGCAGTACGGGCTGCCGATTCTGTACGTGCTGATTGGACTGGCGGTGGTGAGCGCAGCGATCACAATCATTGGGCATTACCGGGAAAAGGCGGAGTTGAAAGCCCAAACGGCCCGGACAACATCCTGAACACAGTCCTAAACAGAACTCCCGCGAAGGAGCAATCCCCGTGCTCCCTTCTGTGGTCTACCGCATTAAGCGATGCCTGCGCGTGTTTTTGCTCCCGTGATGATTTCAGCCATCACGTCGCGATACTTGTCGAACGTGTCGTCCACTACGGTGATGGTTGGGATGACCGGCTGGTCTTTGCGCACTTCGGGATGAAAGTGCCCGAACCCGGATTCGTGAACGCCACTGCTTCCCCGCCCCGGAGCCGGATGGCTGAGGTGTTCGAAGGTGCGCGCGTACTTTTGAAAAGCAGGCGGGTAACCGCGCGACGGGAAAACCTGGTAAACGGGCAAGATGGACATCAAAGCGTCGTAGGAGAACTCCCCGACGGCGAGGACGTGCGGAAATCTCTGGCGCAGGTCTTCGACGAGAAGCCTGGTTCCCTCGTGCATGTCGGCTTTGGTGTTGTTCTGCCAGCCGCCGGAGATGTCGAGGAAATAGCCGTCGACCCCGAATCGTTCGATTAAGTCGGCGATGCGGGCAGAAAGCCAGTTTCTCCACGAATCCACTCCGAGGTTCATGTACTTGCCCCAGCCCTCCATGTGGCGGTCGTTGTCCCAGTCCACCCAATCCAGATCGAACGAGTTGCCATCAACGTCCGCCGTTGTTGCATCCGAGAACTTCGAAAACACGGGGAGCTTGTCGTTGGCGCCGTTCATGCCGAACATGGGCAAAAAACGAAAGCCGAGACGCTGGCCGCTCTGAATGAGCGCGCGGAAGCCATCCTCGCCACCCAACCGAGGACTGACTTTGTAAATGGGATACTCCCAATAGTAGCGGCCATCCCAAGCGGGAAGAAATACCATGACGTTCTTCGCGGGAATTTGTGTGGCGACCCAGTTGAGAATTCGCGAGGCTTTAGAGAAATCGTTGAAGATGTATCCGCTCCAATGCATGCCATGAATCGATACGACCAAGGCGATATCTTGAAACCATGCGGGCACGTCCTGGCGCTTATCCCAGTCGGGTATGGCAAAAGATTGTTCGACGTGCGCGAAGTGCGTGCGAAATGCGTCTTCGGCGCTCTGAGTGCGTCCCGCGCGCCACGTGGGACTCTGCAATCGATTGCTTTTCTTCCAGCCTTCCCGCTCATAGACGAGCTCGGCGCGATAGCCTTTGGGGCCCGGTTGAAAGTAAAAACGATTGGCGCGCACACGATCCAAAAGCGTCGAGAGAAAAAAGAATTCGTGCTCGCTTGCTTGAATCACGGCCACGGGAGAATCCATGCCGACGGCGGTGTGATGGTCGCCGCCTCCGAAGGGGTAGCCAAGAAGCAATTCGTTGTCCTTGGGGTCAAAGAAGCCTTCACTTCCGGCAGAGATTTGCCCGCGCGGCACGCCGCGCAGAATCGCAGAAATGGATTTAATGGGTTGGTCCATCTCGGCTGAGACGTCCCACTCGACAAATTCTCCGTTTTTTCGAATTCGGGCGAGCAGACTGCCGGGGATTTTCTGTTGATCTCCGGCCCATACGAATTGCGAACACCGGAGCACGATGCCGTCAGTGGTTTTTTCGACCGTCAGGTGATCGCGATCAAGGCCGTATGTGTTTTCGAAGGTGTACAGACGAAAAGAAAAGAGCATTCCCTGAAATGAGACCGACGGCTCGGGGAAATCAAAACTGAACTTAAAGAAACTTCTGCCGCGCGGCGGAAGATAAACATCGCTTGAGGAAGTGAGTGGAACGATGGTTCCGTCGGGCGGCGCAGTTTCTACGCTTGCCTGCCCGGCGATGACCGGCTCGGCGGGCGGCGCCGCCGCAACCTGATTCCTGCCGCCCGGCAATACGAGCGACGACGCGCTTGCAGCCAGGCCAGTTTTGAGCAAATCACGACGCGAGATTCTTTTCTTCACCGTTTTTTCCTCCGTGCCTGCGGATCAAACTCGCTCGGAACGCTATAGAAATCAGTGCGAGAGGGCTTTTGTCGCCGCCCGCGCGTGACTGAAATGCTGCAGCCATGACTGGAAGCGATCGAGGTAGAGGTATACCACAGGCGTGGTGAAGAGTGTCAGCATCTGACTGACAATCAGACCTCCGACGATGGTGATGCCAAGAGGCCGGCGAAGCTCCGAGCCCGTGCCGCCACCTACGGCAAGAGGCACGGCCCCGAGCATCGCGGCCATGGTCGTCATCATAATTGGACGAAAACGAAGTAAACAGGCTTCGTAAATGGCTTCGAGCGGAGTCCTGCCTTCGACGCGTTCGGCCTGGATGGCAAAATCAATCATCAGAATCGCATTCTTTTTCACGATGCCAATCAGCAGAATGATGCCGATCATAGCGATGACGCTGAGTTCCGTTTTGAAAATGAAGAGGGCCAGCAGCGCGCCGACGCCCGCCGACGGAAGCGTGGAAAGAATCGTGATGGGATGAATGTAACTTTCGTAGAGGATGCCGAGAACGATGTATACAGCGGCAAGAGCCGTGAGAATTAGAATCGGTTCCGATGCCAACGAGGACTGAAAGGCTTGCGCGGTTCCCTGAAAGCTGCCATGAACATTTTCCGGCATGCCGATTTGGCGTTCGGCGGTGTCCACATCCGTCACGGCCGTGCCAAGAGCGGTGCCCGGCGCAAGATTGAACGAAAGAGTGATGGATGGGAACTGCCCCTGGTGGTTGACGGTGAGTGAAGTCCTCGAAGGCTGATAACTGGCCAGGGCGCTGAGCGGAACCAGTTCGCCTTTGTTTGACGCGACAAAAATGGATTTCAGCGCGTCGGGATTTTGCTGGTATTGAGGAGCTACATCGAGCACAACGTGATACTGGTTCAGGCCTTTGTACATATTCGAGACCTGGCGCTGGCCGAACGCGTCGTTGAGCGTGCTATCAATGGCCGACATGGAAACGCCAAGGCGCGAAGCAGTATCGCGGTCGACGACGAGCGAGGTTTGCAATCCGTGGACCTGCTGGTCAGTGTTGATATCCAGAAGCTCGGGAATTTTGCTCAACCGGGCCATGAGAAGCGGCGCCCAATGGTTTAGGTCCGCGATGTTGTCGGCTTGCAGAGTGTATTGATACTGGGAATTGCTACCGCGTCCGCCGACACTGACGTCCTGGACAGATTGAAGGTACAGCGTCGCACCTGGGATTACGGAAAGCTTTCGGCGCAAGCGCGCAATCACCTGATCGGCGGACACTTTGCGGATGCTGATGTCCTTAAGCTGCGCGAACATGCGCGCGGTGTTCTCGCTGCCACCGCCAGTGAATGCAGTGACCGTGTCGACGGCGGGATCTTGCTGGACAATGCGAGCGAACGCCGTCATTTTCGCGGACATGGCGGCGAACGACGTGTCCTGGTCCCCCTGAATGCTTCCCGTCAAGCGGCCAGTGTCCTGTTGCGGGAAGAATCCTTTGGGAACAACGACGAAAAGATAGACGCTGAGGCAGACGGTGCCGATGGTCAGCGCCAGCACGGCGGGCTGGTTGCGCAACACCCACCGCAGGCAGACGTTGTAGAAACTGTGGAGGCCGTTAAAGGCGCGTTCAGCAATTCGATAAGCGTGGCCGTGACGACCCCGGTCGCGCTTCAGGAAACGCGCGCACATCATCGGGGTGGTGGTGAGAGAAACAAACAGAGAAACACAAATCGCGGCGCTGAGCGTTACCGCGAATTCGCGGAATAGGCGCCCGACAATACCTCCCATCAACAGGATGGGGATAAACACGGCAACGAGCGAAGTGCTCATCGAAAAAACGGTGAAGCCGATCTCACGCGCGCCCTGCAGCGCCGCAGCGAAGGGCTGCATGCCTCCTTCGAGATGGCGGGAAATGTTTTCGATCACGACGATGGCGTCATCGACCACAAAGCCTGTCGAGACCGTCAGCGCCATAAGCGAGAGGTTGTCGATGCTGTATCCGCACAAGTACATCACACCGAAAGTGCCGACGAGCGAAAGCGGCACGGCGATACTGGGGATCGCGGTGGCCCAGGCGTTGCGCAAGAATGCGAACACAACGAGCACGACCAACACGATCGAGATCATCAGCGTGATTTCCACGTCGTGGATCGACGCGCGGATGGTGGGCGAGCGGTCCTGAATCACACCGATATGGATGGAAGGCGAAATCGAGGCTTGCAGATTGGGTAACTCGGCGCGGACGCTATCCACCGTGTCGATGATGTTCGCGCCCGGTTGGCGGAAGACGGCGATCATGATGGCCGGGTCGCCATTGGAAATGCCGGCGTTGCGCGTGTTGGACGCGGCGTCGGTGACCGTGGCGACATCCGACAAGCGCACAGGGGCGCCATTGACCCAGGCGACGATTAAGGGACGATACTGATCGGCGGTGAAAAGCTGGTCGCTCGTGAAAATCTGCCAGGTTTGATTTTGATCTTTGAGTGAGCCCATGGGGCTATGGGCATTGGCGTTGCTAAGAGCGGTGCGAACTTGCTCCATGCTGATGCCGTAGCTGCTGATCTGCGTGGGGTTCACATCGACGCGAACAGCGGGCTGCGCGCCACCCCAAACACCGACCTGGCCGACGCCCGGGACCTGCGCCACTTTCTGGGCGAGGATGGAATCGGCCGCGTCGTAAACAGAACTTCGCGGAATATTGGTGGAAGTGAGGCCAAGCAGCATGATGGGCGCGTCGGCAGGGTTCACTTTGCGATATGTAGGCGAGCCGGGCAAATCAGCGGGAAGCTGGCCGCGCGCGGCATTGATTGCCGCCTGAACATCGCGGGCGGCGGCGTCGATATTGCGATTCAGATCGAACTGGAGCGTCACGTTGGTCGAGCCGAGTGAACTCGAGGACGTCATTTGGGTGACGCCCGCGATGCGGCCGAACTGGCGTTCGAGGGGAGTCGCCACAGCGGAGGCCATCGTTTCAGGACTCGCGCCCGGAAGTCCTGCATTGACGGAGATGGTTGGGAAATCAACCTGGGGAAGGGGCGCTTTCGGCAGAAAATTGAATGCGAGACCTCCAGCGAGGAGAATCCCAAGAGTCAGGAGCGACGTCGCAACCGGGCGGCGGATGAATGGGTCCGAAAAGTTGGAGGAAATGTTCACGGTTCAGTCGCCCGCGGGTTCCTCGGCCGGCATGTGTACGTGGCTGCGCACACGACTTGCCACCCAATCGAATGCCAGATAGACAACCGGCGTGGTGTAGAGCGTCAGCAGCTGGCTGAGGAGCAATCCACCGACAATGGTGATTCCCAGCGGACGACGCAACTCGGAGCCCATGCCCGTGCCCAATGCCAACGGGAAGCCACCGAGGAGAGCCGCCATGGTGGTCATCATGATTGGCCGGAAACGAAGAAGACAAGCTTCGTAAATCGCGTCGAGCGGCGCCTTGCCTTCCTTGCGCTCAGCCTCGAGAGCGAAGTCAATCATCATGATGGCGTTCTTCTTCACAATGCCGATCAGCAGGATCAACCCGATCAACGCAATGACACTGAATTCCGTTCTGCAAAGCAACAGTGCCAAAATCGCGCCGACTCCGGCGGAGGGCAGAGTGGAAAGAATCGTGATGGGATGGATGTAACTCTCGTAGAGAACACCGAGGACGATGTACACCACGATGACGGCGGCGAGAATCAGCAGCGGCTCGTTGGACAATGAAGCCAAAAATGCGGCAGCCGTGCCTTCGTAGTTCGTTTGAATGCTGGCGGGAAGTCCAATTTGCTGGCGAGCGGCGTCAACTGCTTTCACCGCATTGCCCAAGGAAACATTTGGTGCAAGATTGAAGGAAATCGTGACGGCGGGAAATTGTCCCTGATGATTGATGACAAGGGGAATCGAGGACGGAACAAAGCGCGTGAACGCGCTGAGCGGGACTTCTTGGCCGGTTGAGGAGTTGACAAAAATAGTTTTCAGCGCGTCCGGATTCTGCTGAAAACTGGGGTTCACTTCCAAAACAACGTGGTACTGGTTGAGTTGCGTAAAAATAGTGGACACTTGCCGCTGGCCGAATGCGTCGTAAAGCGTATCGTCGATCGTCTGAGGCAAAATGCCCAGGCGGGACGCTGTATCGCGATCGATTTCGAGTCCCGCCTGCAGACCCAGGTTCTGCTGGTCGCTCGCGACGTCAGTCAACTCGGGCAGCGATTGCAGCTTGGCCATCATCCGCGTTGTCCAGATGGCGAGTTCGTTGGGATCGACGTCTTCCATACTGTACTGAAACTCCGTGCGGCTGACACGATCGTCGACGGTGAGGTCCTGCACCGGCTGCATGAAGAGGGTGATGCCGTCCACTTTGGCGAGTGCGGGTTCGAGACGGCGGATGATATCTGAGGCCGAGACGTGATTCCGGTCAGCGATGTCCTTTAGGTTAATTTGAATGCGGCCGCTGTTGAGCGTGGTGTTCGTCCCGTCGATGCCGATGAAAGAGGAGAGACTGTCGACGGCGGGATCCTGCAAAATCACGTGGGTCAGGGCTTGCTGGCGCTGCGCCATGGCGGCAAAAGAAACGTCCTGAGGTGCCTCGGAAACGCCGAGAATGATACCCGTGTCCTGCACGGGGAAGAAACCCTTGGGCACGTAAATGTAAAGAAGGATCGTGGCGACGAGCGTGGCGAAAGTGATCAGCAGCGTCGTGGTTCGATATTGCAGGACGAAGCGGAGCGTGCGTCCGTAAAATGCGATGGCGGAATTGAACCAGCGCTCAGAGGCATGGTAAAAGCGGCTCTGCTTGGCTTCGTCTTTGTGCTTGAGCAATTGCGCGGACATCATGGGCGTCAAAGTGAGGGAAACAAACGCGGAGACCAGAATCGTCACCGCGAGCGTGACCGCGAATTCGCGAAACAGCCGGCCTACGACGTCGCCCATAAAGAGCAGCGGAATCAGCACGGCAATCAGCGAAATCGTCAGCGACATGATGGTGAAGCCGATCTGCTCGGAGCCCTTGAGGGCGGCCTGCAGGGGCGTATCGCCCTGCTCGATATAGCGGCTGATGTTTTCGATCATCACGATGGCATCATCGACGACGAAACCTGTCGAAATGGTGAGGGCCATCAATGTGAGGTTATTCAAACTGTAGCCAAGCAAATACATCACGCCAAACGTGCCCACAATCGAGAGCGGTACGGCGACGCTGGGAATGATGGTCGCCGAGATGCTGCGAAGGAAAAGGAAAATGACCATTACGACGAGCCCGACCGTAAGAACCAACTCAAATTGCACGTCTGAGACAGAAGCGCGAATGGTGATGGTGCGGTCGGTCAGCGGAGTGACGGTGATGGAAGCGGGCAGCGAGAGCTGCAATTGCGGCAACAGGGCCTTGACGCTGTCGGCAACGCTGATAATGTTGGCGCCAGGCTGGCGCTGAATATTCAGAATGACGGCGGGATTCTCATTGGCCCACGCGGCTTCTTCGACATTCTCGGCACCGTCGAGCACGGTGGCAACATCGCTCAGGCGCACGGGAGCGCCATTTCGATAGGCAATGATAAGAGGCTTATAGGCATCGCTGGAGACAAGCTGGTCGTTATCGGCAATCGTGTACTGCTGCTGAGGACCCTCGAAGTTCCCCTTAGCCTGATCCACATTCGCCTGGCCTAGCGACGTTCTCAAATCCTCCAGGCTCAAACCATAAGAGGCCAACTCGGTAGGATTCGCCTGGATCCGCACGGCCGGCCGCTGTCCGCCGCTGATGCTGACCAAGCCAACGCCTGTGAGCTGAGAAATTTTCTGCGCCAGGTTCGTATCCGCGAGGTCTTCGACCTTGGAGAGCGGCAGCGTCGTCGAAGTGAGTGCGAACGTGAGGATGGGCGTGTCGGCGGGATTAATTTTGCTGTAGATGGGCGGATTCGGCAGGGCGCGCGGCAAAAGCTGGCCAGCGCCGTTGATGGCCGCCTGGACTTCCTGTTCTGCGACATCGATATCCAGAGTAAGCACGAATTGCAGAGTGATGATGGAACTGCCAAATGAGCTGGTGGACGTCATCTGCTTCAAGCCGGGGATTTGCCCGAAGGTACGTTCGAGAGGAGCAGTGACGGACGACGCCATGACGTCGGGACTGGCACCGGGATAAAAGGTTTGAACTTCGATGGTCGGGTAATCCACTTCTGGCAGG
The DNA here is from genome assembly GCA_035933575.1 of Candidatus Acidiferrales bacterium. GTDB lineage: Bacteria > Acidobacteriota > Terriglobia > Acidiferrales > UBA7541 > DAHUXN01. Next base: position 11,867 of record DASYYR010000001.1, read on the forward strand.
GCCGAGACAGGCAGTTCTTTATAAGCGACCAAGCCAGCCAATAGCAGGCCCACCATGAGCAGGCTGGTGGCGACTGGCCGGACAATAAACGGCCGTGACGGATTCACTTTTGCGGGCCCTTGGGCCGCGTTCCATGAGAGCGTGCCGTAACGGGCGCACCCGGAGCTTGCTGTGGCGCTTGGCTCGGATTCTGGGGGGAAGCAGTTGCCGACCCGCCTGTCGCAGTTCGTGGCTCGATCTTGCTACCGTCCTGCAATTTGTCCATGCCATCGGTGACAACCTGGTCGCCAGGCTGTAAGCCGTTGCTGAGGCCAATTACATTGCCCGCCGTGAGAGCCACCGTCACCGTGTGAATTTTCACCGTGTTACCCGGAGCAACGGCATAAACGTACGTTCCTTGAGGTCCGCGTTCTAGTGCAGCGGCGGGAATGATGGTGAGGCCACGCATGGTGTCGACAAGGAGATGAATGTTGACGAATTGATTTGGGAAAAGGGCGTTATCGAGGTTGTCGAACATCGCTTTCAGTTTATAAGTGCCCGTAGTGGTATCAATTTGGTTGTCAATCGTCAGCAGCGTTCCGCTGGCGATCTTCGTGGTATCGTCGCGGTCGTATGCGTCGGCGGGGAGTTTCGCGCCCTGGCGTAGCTTCTTGTACACGGCCATCATTTGATCCTGCGGCAAGGTAAAAATGGCCGCGATCGGATGTACCTGCGTGATGACCAACAAGCCGTTCTGATCGGACGCATGAACGATGTTTCCGGCGTCAACGAGCCGCAGACCAACTCTTCCCTCTATCGGTGATGTGATGTGGCAATAGGCAAGCTGCAGTTTTGCGCTGTCGATTTGCGCTTGATCGGATTTGATCGAACCTTGCAACTGCTCGGAAGCCGCAATCTGAGTGTCCATTTGCTGTTTCGGGATAACTCCGGCGGCGAAAAGAGCTTGATAGCGAGTCGCATTTACGGATGCGTCGTGGAGCGCGGCGGTATCCTTGGCAAACTGCCCCTGCGCCTGTTCAAGCTGGACCTGGTATGGACGCGGGTCAATTTCAACCAGCGGATCTCCCTTGTGAACGAATTCCCCTTCCTTGAAGTAGACGGTCATGATTTGACCGTCAACATGGGAATGAATTGTCACCGTGTTCGAGGCAGTGACGGTGCCGAGTCCGGTGTAATACACAGGGAGATTACCGGCGGTCGCTGTGGCCACGACAACAGGAACGGGTATGCCCGCTTGCCTGGCGTGAGCGGAGGTGGCTGCGGCCAGCGTTTGCTTGGCCTTCGCGCCGCGGAAATACCATATAGCTACGCCAATCGCGACAAGGATTAGCACCCAAAGCCACCAGCGCCGCTTGTGTTGAGGACCGGAAACATCGGGTGGCACCGGAGGAAGAGACCGCGCTTCGGACGGTTGCGGCTCCAATGTTGGACGGGAGACCATCTTCTTCAGCTCCTACTCGAGATGGCCAGTCGCAGCCATCATTTTATTAGTTGCTGGCAACTTGCTTCAGTTGTGGGCTACAACTGAGATATCGGGCCGGAGAGCACAGCACGTGGCTGAGCAACGCCTGCGCACTGCTCCTAAGACGCTCCCCTATAAGATTCCGTTTCCTATGTGGAGGTTTCTATTTCCAGCGCCGTTTCGGTGCAATCTGCCATCATGCCGCGAGCGCCTTCTGAAAATTTATCTTTGCCTACACGATATTTCCCGGCCAATCGTCGATAGTGGTGAAGACGAAAATAATGAGCGAAAGCGAAGGTGAGGGCTCCTCGGCAACGAGGAGGAGCATCGAGCGGACATATCGCGAGCGCGGGCGAGGGTTCCTCGCCTGGGCGAGGCGCCATGCGCCCGATGCGGCGACGGCCGAGGACATTCTGCAGGACGCTTTCATTCGTGCTCTGGCCAACGTGGACGCTCTCTCGCCAGTCGAGGACCTGGCGGCGTGGATCTTCTCCGCGATGCGGAACCGTCTTATCGACCTGTGGAGAGGCGAGGGCACGACGCGGCGCGCAGGAAGGACCGATCTCCGCGATAAGGTTTTGGAGCAGGTGGCCGTGGAGGCGGGGCTCGATCCGCAGGACCTGCTCCTGCGGAACGAGAGGCTTGCCGCGCTCGAGGTGGCAATCAATGCCCTGCCCGCGGCGCAGCGCGAGGTTATCCGCGCCCAGGCGTTAGGTGGAGTGGCCTTTAAGGAGCTTGCCGAAATGACGGGAGTGCCGATCGATACGCTGATGGCGAGGAAGCGTTATGCGATCCGCAAACTCGCCGCGGCGCTCGAGTATTGGATGGACGATTGATTCCAGGATAGGAGGCGTACGATGTCGAATCATGAAGAAGGCCGTTGCCGCGGGAAGAGATGGTCTGAGTGGTCGATTGGGGCAAGGGTTGGCGTAATCGTGGCGGCGATCATTCTCGCTCCGGGATTCCTGGCCCTCTTCGCCGCCATAACGATGTGGCTGTGGAACTGGCTGATGCCCACAATCTTCAATCTGCCGACTATCGGATTCTGGCAAGCAGTCGGCATTCTGATTCTCGCGCAGATTCTCTTCAAGGGAGGCCACGTGAGGAGGGCGGGAAGGTCGAGTTGGAAAAGAGCGAGAATCCGGGCGCAGATGAGGGAAGAGGGGCCGGAGGCAACAGCAGAGTAGGGCGTTGCGCGCGGATCGTGCCACCACGCAGCTACGGGTTCGCGCGGCGCGGGTTCGGTCGCCAAGCCGCGTTCGCGCGCGGGCAGGCCGAGCTTACGGATTGTCACTCATCACTCCACTTGGAATAACACATGGTGATAGCATCAAGCGCGTCCGCGCTGAAATATATCTAAGGGCATAATCGCTGTGCCACGCGAGAATGCGACGGCCTCGACGTCCGTCCTATCGCCGTAAATTGAAACCGCGTTCCCTGACAGTGCGTCTTCTCCAGAGCCTGCCGCGATCGGGTCATTCTTCTGCACTTTGCGGTGGACGCTCGCTGTATAGTTGGCGGGCGCGGATCAGCTCAAAGGGGTTTCTGATACTCGGGAGGAAATGGAATGGTTCAAATCATCCGACGTTCTACTGGCCTTTGGATTCCTCTGGTGATCGTGTTCTGCTTCGCGCTCGGCGCGGCAGCACAGGTGAGCCCGGATTTATTTTCCGGTCTGCAATGGCGCAACATCGGTCCGTATCACGGCGGACGCATCGCGTCAGTCTCCGGCGTCATCGGAGAACCCGGAACCTTTTATGTCGGCTTGCCGCAAGGCGGGATCTGGAAAACAACCAGCGGCGGTATGACGTGGTATCCGATATTTGACCAGGTGACGGAAGTCGACAGCATTGGCGCCATCCAGGTCGCTCCTTCGGACGCTAACATCATTTACGCCGGGAGCGGCGATGCGGTGTCGAGCCCAATAACAGGCACCAACGGCGACGGAATGTACAAGTCGACGGATGCGGGCAAGACTTGGGTGCATATCGGCCTTGAGGGCACTACCAGGATCCCAAAGATCATTGTCGATCCCAAAGATCCCAACATCGTGATTGTCGCCGCCATGGGCGGCACCACCGGCACGCAACGCGGCATTTTCCGCACCGACGATGGCGGCCAGACCTGGACCAACGTGTTGCACCCTGACAATGAGACCGGCGGCCGCGATCTTTCTTCACCCTTCGACGACCCAAGCGTAATATTTGCGACCACTGAATCGGAAATCAGAGTGCCTCCGGGCCCTGGCGGCGCGGCTCCGGGCGCCGAAGGACCCAGCCACACCAAACTGTACAAGTCCCTCGACGAAGGCAAGACCTGGACGGAAGTCACGTCGAACCCGTTGACCACTGGACGCGTTGGCGTGGCGGTGGCGATGCATACAAACGGGCAACGCATTTACATTGTTGGCGCTCCGAAGCCGAATGCCTCCGGACTTTTCCGCTCTGACGACCAGGGCGCGACGTGGAAACATATGGCTGGCGACGACACGCGCATCGGCGGCAGGGACTATATCTGCGGAGTGTGGGTCGACACGGAGAATCCGGACGTAGTCTACACGCTGAGCACGGCCGCCTATAAATCGACCGACGGCGGCGAGACGTTCATCCCGTTCAAGGGCGCTCCTGGCGGCGAAGACATGCACGACATCTGGATTGATCCAACAAACGGCAAGCGGATGCTGTTTGGCGTCGATCAGGGCGCAGCCATTACTTTTGACGGCGGGCTTACGTGGAGCAGCTATTACGCCTTGCCGGTCGCGCAGGTCTATCACATCTCCACCGACAACCGGTATCCCTATTGGGTCTATGCTTCTCAGCAGGACACGGGCGCTGTGGCGACGCGCACGCGCGGCGACGTGGGTACGGTCTCAGAGGTCGACTGGATGCCAGTGCCCTCTTCCGAGTTCGGAACGCTTACAGCGGATCCTCTCGATCCCAATATCATTTACGGCGTCGGTTACGGTGCCGCAGGGGGCGGCAGCGGGCTGGTGAAAATCAACTTGGCGACGGGTCAGTGGGAAAACGTTGCGCCGAATTTTGGAGCGGATGCAGCCAAGTACCGTTCGAGCCGGGACGCTTGGCGGAGAATAGATCCCTTCGATCCGCATGCGATCTATACGGATATGCAGTGCTTGCTGGTGTCGCGCGATCAGGCACATTCCTGGAAGCCTTTCAGTCCAGATCTTACCGTGGAGAAGGGCAAACCGGAGGTTCCTTGCGGCACACCGGTACCGCCAGCACCGGCCGTTGCGGCGCCTGCAGGAGCGGCTGCTGCAGGGGCTGCCGGCGGACGCGGCCGGCCCCCTGCACCCATCGTCATCAATGACTTTGCCATCTCCACCCGCCGGAAGGGCGTGTTTTGGACAGTCAGCAGCAATGGACAGATCTACAACACGATGGATAACGGCACGCACTGGAACAACGTAAGCAACATTACCGACAGTAAGGGCGTTACCTTCAACACGATTGAAGCGGGGCACAGTGACATCAACACCGCCTACGTCTCCGGGCATGCGGGTGGCGGCCAACCCGGCAGTTCCTTTGTCAACGCCCCGCTGATATGGCGCACGCACGACGGCGGCAAGACTTGGACCAAGATCGTTAACGGATTGCCCAGCGACCAACCCACGGGAAGCTGGGTGAACGTGATCCACGAGGATCCGAAACAGAAGGGCTTGCTCTTTGCTGGCACCGAGACCACGGTGTATGTCTCGTTTGACGACGGCGAGCATTGGCAATCGCTGCGGCAGAATCTGCCCAGCACGTCGATCCGCGACATGGTGTTTCACACCGACGATCACATGAGTGATCTGGTGATTGGAACCTACGGCCGCGGTTTCTATGTTCTCGATGACACTACCCCGCTGCGCGAGATTGCCGCCAAGTCTCAGGCGATCGCGGCTGCGCCGGTCTATTTTTTCAAGCCTGGTGATGCTATCCGCGCCCGTGTCAGCGATAACTGGGACCAGCCCCTCAATCCCGAATTGCCGCATGCGCCCAACCCGCCCTACGGCGCCATCCTCTATTACCACCTGAGCCAGCCGCCCTCCGGCGAAATAAAACTGCAGGTGTTCGACAGCGAGGGCAAACTTGTCCGCACCATGTCGAGCATTCCGCCCGTGCTTCCCGAGCGTTGGCCTTACCCCGAATACTGGGTAGCCAAAGGGTCGGATCTTGCGTTGCCGACCAAAGTGGGCACCAACCGCACCAATTGGGATCTGCGTTACGACGATCCGCCGGCGTTCAACCTTGACCTCGAAAATCAGATGAATGTGGCGCCGGGCGGATTTGTGACTCCCGGTCCGCACGGGCCGCAAGTGATCCCCGGCGTCTACACACTGAAGCTGATCGTTGATGGACAGACCTATACGCAAACGGTGACAGTTCACAACGATCCGCGTGTCGGCGAGAGCGCCAAGGTCATGGCCGATCTGCGCGCTAAGAACAAACTCATGATGCTGGCGTACCAGGGGGCTAAAGATTCCAATACCGGAAACTCAGAGGTTCTGGCGGTCCGCCAGCAGGTGGCCTCTTTGAAAGGGAACCAACTTCCCGAAGATGTGGCCAAGGCGGCAAAGGATATCGACGTGAAGCTGGCCACCTTCGGCGGCGTCGTTGCCAATCTTGGCGCGGGCGGCTTCGGCGGACCCCGCGGTCGCGGCAACGTGCTTCCTCCCGGCGCGATCAAACCGTTCAATACTTTGAACGGCAGCTTCGATGCGATTGTCAGCACATCGCAGGTCGGGCTGGACGAAGCGCCGACGCAAGCGGAGATTGATACTTGGGAAGACGACTGCAAGGATTACAACGCCACTGTGGCGGCATGGAAAAAAATGCAGTCGCAGGATCTGGCCACTTTCAATACGCTGCTCAGCAGAAACAAACTGAATCCGCTGCATGTATCTGCGACCGCGCTAACCGTTCCGTCGTGCACTTTCAGGACGCCGGCCGCACCGGGGGCGCCAAGGGCGTCAGTCAAAAAATAGCAGAACCGTCGCGAACACACTGCTCTTCGCGGGAGCGGCACTCGTTCTGGCATCGGCATTGCCGCGCGATCCTGATCGCTCTGATCGACGGTGACTGCGCGAAGATTTGGATAGTTTCCGGATTGCCGACCATCCATTGAGGACGCGTCCTGAGCCACGCACGTTGAAAAGGCATCGAATTCCCGCTAAACGGGCGGACATCGAGGTTTCCACAGCGATGCTGGGAACAGAGAGAAAACCTAAGACTGATTGGCGGAGAGGGTGGGATTCGAACCCACGGTAGAATTTCTCCTACACACGCTTTCCAAGCGTGCTCCTTAAACCGCTCGGACACCTCTCCGGGGAAGTGGCGACTCAGAAGCGTAGCAGATTGAGCGAAGGGCGGCAAACACGACGGAGGGCGCGTGGTGGCGCGAATTTCTTCACATCATCCATCCGCCCGAGACGCTGATGACTTGTCCGGTGACGTAATCGGCCGAATCGGAGGCGAGGAATTTGACAACGGCTGCAATGTCCTCGGCCGAGGGAGGGCGGCCCACAGGAAAGCGCGCATCGTGCATTCGTCGAGCTTCTTCAAGGGAGAGCTCTTTGTCGTCAATGTTGGGCGGGTTGACGACGTTGACCGTGATGCCGTTCTTGGCCTCTTCCAGGGCAAGTGAGCGTGAGAACGCGACGACTCCGGCCTTTGCTGCCGTGTAGGCTGAAATCGTGGCCTGGCCGAAAGCGCGCTCTGCTCCCACCGCGCCGAGATTGATGATGCGTCCCCAGTGCTGGCGGCGCATTGCGGGGAGCACGGCTTTGCTCGTATAAAAGACGCTCATCAGATTCGAATCGAGGACACGCTTCCATTCTTCGAGCGTAGAGTCAGCAACCGTGCCCCAGTTGAAGATGCCAACGTTGTTGACGAGCACATCGAGGCGTTGGAAGCGCTCGAGCACCGAACGCACGAGCGACTCAGAGCGTTCTGGATTTGTGGCGTCGGCTTCGACAGCAAAGCATTCGCATCCGACCGACTGCAATTGCCGCAATGTATTCTGCGCCGCCACTTTATTCGAGCGATAGGAAAGCGCGACGCGCGCGCCTGCGCGTCCCAAGCCCAAAGCGATGCCCTTTCCGATGCCCCGGCTGCCACCGGTGATCAACGCGACGCGCTTTCCAAGTTCCACGAAATCTCCCCCGGTAAGTAATGGAGCGAGGAAACATTACCGAATTCCTCGCGCGTTGCCAAGCGGCTTCGGGTTGGAATTTCGTGGAGCGATGGACTCTTATTCCTCAGGGCAAGCAGGATGATCTACGGGTCAGCGGAAGCGGGCGACGATGACAGTCATGTCGTCGGCCTGCTCAGGCGAGCCGGCCCACTGCTCGACCGCGGAAAGCAAGCCCTCGGCGAGGCGCTCCGCGGGAACATCGCGAAGACGCAATACTTCGTTGGCCAGACGCGAGGTGCCGAACTCCTCGCCATATACGTTTTCGGGCTCGAGCAAACCGTCACTGAAACCGACGAACAACGATCCCGGCTCAGCCGGAACAGTCACCTGCTTGTAATCCGCGCGA
>DASYYR010000092.1:0-48184 GCA_035933575.1 Candidatus Acidiferrales bacterium
TTGCCCGCAGCCACGCCGCCGCGCATTCGCGAACTCCTTCAGCGCTGCCTGAAAAAAGACCCGCGCCAGCGATTGCAATCCATCGGCGACGCCCGCATCGCGATTGAAGAGACGCTGAACGGCACAGATGCCGGCGTGCCACGGGTGGGGCAAGCCCCGCCCCTACAAAGCACGTGGCGGCGCGCGTTGCCGTGGGTTCTCGCGGCAACCTTCATCGTCTCGACCGCGCTGTTCGCCCTAGGATACTTTGCGCGAGCCCCGCAGCCTGCGCGCGTGATCGTCTCGGAAATTTCTCCGCCAGCGAACACCAACTTTGCATTCGGGGGCAACGTGGCTGGCCCGCCAGTGATTTCGCCCGACGGCCAGCGGTTGGCTTTTGCCGCTATGGGGGCGGACGGCAAACCGCGTCTGTGGGTTCGCCCACTTGATGCCGCCACGGCACAGCCGCTCGAGGGTACCGAAGGCGCTACGTTTCCCTTCTGGTCGCCGGATAGCCAGCGGCTGGCATTTTTCGCCAATGGAAAACTGAACCGCATTGACGCCTCGGGCGGGCCGACGCTCGCAATTGCCGACGCTTCGAATGGCCGCGGAGGCTCCTGGGGCCCTGACGACACAATTCTCTTTACCCCCGACACGATCAGCCCCATTTACCGCGTGCCAGCCGTCGGCGGCACGCCCGAGCTGGCGACAAAGTTGAACGCCTCGCTCCGGGAGACAACGCATCGCTGGCCACAGTTTCTGACCGACGGAAAGCATTTCCTCTTCTATGCTCACGGAAATATCTCGCAGAATGACGCCACCTATGCCGCTTCGCTTGATGGCGGGGAGGCGAAGCTGCTGGCTCGCGGCGATTCCAACGCCGTTTACGCCCTGCCTGGGTACCTGCTCTTTGTTCGCCAGGGCACGCTAATGGCGCAGCGATTTGACGCGGGCGGCCTGCGCTTGATCGGGGAAGCTATGCCACTGGCCGAACATGCCGGGGCCAATTTAGCCCTCTGGCACGGAGTTTTCACTGTTTCGGAAAATGGGATCCTAGCATACCAGGCCGGAAACCCTGTCGGTGAAAACGGGCAGCTTTTGTGGTTTGACCGGAGCGGAAAGCAAATTGGAGAGACGGGGACGCCCGGTTATTTCACGGCAGTGAGCCTTTCGCCCGACGTAAGCAAACTGGCGGCCGAGATCGGCATTCCAGGCGCTTCGGGCTTCAACATCTGGGTGTTCGACCTCGCGCGAGGTACCTCGACTCGTCTCACGTTCTCGTCGATCATTGATGCAGCGCCCGCCTGGTCGTCCGACGGAATGACCGTCGCGTTCGCGTCAACTCGCAGCGGGCCATTACATCTGTACCAGAAGGCCGCCGACGGCACGGGAAGCACGTCGCCCCTTGTTGTCGATAACGCGGGTGAAGACAACCCCTCATTCTCTTCCGACGGGCGCTATCTGATTTTCGAGCGCCTTGCGGCGACGCCGGGTTCTCACTCCGAGATATGGGCTTTGCCACTGTTTGGGGATCGCAAGGCGCTTCCCGTGATTCAAAGTCCGCAATTTGACGTGGCCGACCCTGCCCTTTCACCAGATGGGAAGTGGCTGGCCTACACTTCACACGAATCGGGGCTGTCAGAGATTTACGTTGTTCCCTTCGGAAAGGGAACTGGAAAGTGGGAGGTCCCGAACAGCGGCGGTCGCGGCGGTACGCGACCGCGCTGGCGCCATGACGGCCGGGAGCTTTTCTTCCTCGCGCTGGATAACAAAATCATGTCCGCGGAGGTCTCCGAACAAGGCACAAGTCTGGTCATCGGCAACGTCGCGCCGCTGTTCCAGACGAATCCCGTCTTCAGCGCTCATGATCATTGGCCCTATGATGTGAGCGCCGATGGCAAGAAGTTCGTCGTTGCCACTCAGAGTGTTCCGATAACCAGTGAGCCGCTGACGCTGGTGACGAACTGGCCGGCGCTGCTGAAGAAACAACCATGAGGGTCGCCGCCGCCGCGAAAATGCTGATGAGTCTGCGAGTGCGGCAAAGACGAACAGACAAAGGCTACGGGATGAACGCAGCAGCTTGCGGGTGGCGAATGAACCGGCGGGAACAAGGTCGAACACAGAGAGCGATGGTTTTTATGGCCATGGAGCTAGGCACAGACTACGGGTTACGGACTAAGGTTTTTGGCCACTGACTTTCTGATCGCTGGAGGACGCGATGTGGCAGGACATTAAATTTGCGGTGAGGATGTTGGCGAAGGCGCCGGGGTTCACGGCGGTGGCGGTGCTGTCGCTGACGCTGGGAATCGGCGCGAATACGACGATCTTCACGCTGGCGAAGGCGGTTTTTCTGCACTCGACTCCCGTGAAGGATCCGGCGCATGTAATGATTCTCTACTCGACGGCGCTGGATCGCAGTGGTCAGTTACAGGAATATCTGCCCACGCCCTATCCAAACGCGACGGATTACCGCGACAACATCAAGTCTTTCTCCGGAGTTTCGATTGCTTTTCCGAACGGTTTCAACCTCACCGTTTCGGGCAAGCACGTGCAAGTCTTCGGCGAGTTGGTGAACGCGAATTTCTTCGACGTTCTCGGCGTGCATCCGTTTTTAGGGCGCGGATTTTCGCCCGACGAGGACACCACGCCGCGTCCGGTCGCCGTGATCAGCTATGCGTTGTGGAGCACGCAATTCGGCGGCGACCGCGCGATCTTGGGCAAGACGATCCAGTTGGACCAAATGGAATATTCGGTAATCGGCGTAGCGCCGCGCGATTTCGTCGGCGTCGGCAATTTGGGCAGCCCTGACGTTTGGATACCCGTTTCGCTAGCCGACGATGTCCTGACGGGCTTGGCAAAGACGTTCTTGCACGAGCGCGCCTTCCGCGCGGTGAACATGGTCGCTCGCCTCAAGCCTGGTGTAACAGTGGCGCAGGCAAGCGCCGAAGTTCACGCCATGGGGTTGCAACTCCAGAAGGAGTATCCGAAAGACAACAATGGGCGCAATGAAGAAGTTGTGCCCATCAATGAAACGGCGATCCCGCCGCAACTGCACAACGTCTTCGCGCTGGCGGGCGCGCTGATGATGGGAATTGTCGGCCTGGTGCTGCTGATTGCGTGCGCGAATGTAGCAAACTTGTTGCTGGCGCGCGCTACGCAGCGTCAGCGCGAAATCGCAGTGCGGCTGGCGCTCGGCGCATCGCGCACGCGGCTGATTCGTCAACTGCTGACGGAGAGTTTGATGCTGGCGCTGCTCGCCGGAGTGTTGGGTATTTTCTGCGCGTACTGGGGGAAGTCGGTGCTGGTTTCACTGTTGCCGGGCGGGCTGGTGCGCAATCTAGATTTTACTCTGGACGCCCGCGTGTTTCTCTTCACCATGGCGCTCGCCGTTGTGGCCACGCTTCTGTTTGGACTTGTGCCCGCGCTGCAAGCTTCGCGGAGCGATAGCGTGGTGGCGCTGAAGGATCGCACGGGTGCGCCGACGGGAAGCGGGCGCTGGTACGGGCTCCGCGGCGTGCTGGTGATGATTCAAGTGGCCCTGTCGCTGATTGCGCTTGTAGGCGCGGGCCTGTTCATTCACAGCCTGCGCAACGCGGAGCAAATCAATCCCGGCTTCGAAGTGCAGCACGAAGCAGTTATGTTCCTGAACCCGGGAGCGGAGAAGTACGCGCAGCCGCAAACCGAAGCGCTGTATCGCGATTTGGTGCAGCGGCTTGACGGCTCTCCGATGATTGCGGGCGCGAGCCTTTCGGATACCCCGCCACTCGGCGGCGGCTTGGCGCGCACGACGTTCACCGACGGCGTGGATACCAGCGACCCGCGCAATGGCAAGTTGACGCCCGTGGTGGCGGTTGCGCCGGGATATTTTTCGGCTGCGGGCATCACCCTGCTTGAGGGGCGCGATTTCACCGAAAGCGACGACGCCAATACCGCCATGGTCGGCGTTGTGAATCGCGAGGCTGCCAATGTTTTCTGGCCGGGGCAGGATCCCATCGGGAAGCATCTACATTTTCTGGGCGAAACTTGGGATGTGGCCGTGGTGGGAGAAGTGAACACCGTAAAATACGCGACGCTTGGCGAGGCTCCGCAGGCGGTTGTATATATGCCGCTTAAGCAGCACTACTCACCTGCCGTGATGCTGTTTGTGCGCGCCAAGGGCGATCCGACGAAAGCGATTCCACTTGTGCGCAGCACGCTGCAGTCGCTGGCCCCATCCGTGCCGCTCCTTCAGGTGCAGACTATGGAGCAAGTGCTGGTGCAGTCGCTGACCGCGCCGCGCATGGGCGCTGAGCTGCTGGGGACATTTGGATTGCTGGCGTTGGTGCTGGCGGCGATTGGGACGTACGGCGTGATGTCTTACTCCGTAAATCAGCGCACGCAGGAAATTGGCATCCGCATGGCGCTGGGCGCGCAGCCCAGCAACGTAGTTCGCCTGATTCTGCTGAACGGCATGGCCATGGTTGTCGCGGGTGTGGTTGTGGGGCTGGGGCTTTCCATTTTACTCGCCAAGAGCATGAACACACTGCTTTACGGCGTTGGCATGTTCGACGCGCCAAGCTTCTTGAGCACGGCGGGGCTGCTGATCCTTGTCGCCCTTGGCGCGTGCTACATTCCGGCACGGCGCGCGATGCGCGTCGATCCGATTGTGGCGCTCAGGTATGAGTAGTTGATAGGCGAGAGTCGATAGTTGAGAGTGGAAGCTCGAAACTCGAAACTCGAAAAGCGAAGACCGATGCACCGCAGAGATCGCAGAGTGACGCAGGTCACCCAATGACGCAGAGAACGCGGACAAATTGCAAGGGGTGAACAAGAGAACGGAGCGGAGAGGGAATGACGATCGAGAGGCTGGAGCCGAAGGCTGATAATTTCTGTTTTGGCTGCGGGGCGGCCAATGCAAACGGGATGAAGCTTGCGTTTGAGCAGGATCATGAGCGACGGAGAATCGTGGGACGCTTCCGCCTTGGCGGGCAGTATCAAGGAGGCGGCGGGATGATGCACGGCGGGATCATTGCGCTGCTGCTCGATGAAGCGATGGGAAAGTTGAATCGGTTTCATGATGTGCGCGCGGTGACGGCGGAGCTGTCGGTGGAATATTTGCGTCCCGTGCCCGTCGACGAGGAAATTACGGTGGAGGCGGAGGAAGTGTCGCGCGATGGCAGGAATCTGACGCATCGCGGGGAGATTCGCAATGCCGCGGGGAAAGTGCTGGCGCGCGGGAAGGGCAGATTTGTTGTTGTCGGCGAGAGGGCGGAAAGGGAAGTGATTGCCTCGAGGGTTCGAGAGTGATTGAGGATCAAAGTATATTCGACGAAATCGGGTCTGTTGTTGCCGGCGGCGGACAACCGCAGGCAATCGCAAAACGAATCGCTCAGATCATTCGCCAGTCCCGCGCATATGGCTCGGTGAGCATTTATGCAGTCACAGAGACGGAAATCGTGGCGCTGGGTTGGACAGGGTCGGAGGAGCCGGCGCACATGAGATTTGCGGTGACGAAAGGACTGACAGGCGTAGTGGTGAAGCAACGCGCGCCGCTGGTGATTGGAAACGTGAGCAAGGATTCGCGTTATTTGGTGGCGTACACGAAGATGCGGTCGGAGATGATTGTGCCGGTGCTGGGCGTGGGAGGAATGGTCGTTGGGACGATCAACATCGACAGCGAAAGGGAAAACGCGTTCAGCGAGAAGGACGTGCGATTCGTCGAACAGTGCGCGGAGAAAATGGCGCCGCTGTTCCGGATGCCGGGAATTTCGTAGTTGCAGCGCGGCGGCTTTGGCGGAGATTCGGAAAAGAGATACGCAACGGAGACAGAGTTCATCCAACGAGAGAGAAGGGGAAAAGCAATGAAAAGCGGAGAGCAGAAGAACGGGCACGAGAATTTGTGGAGAGTGAAGGTCGGGCTGGCGGAGATGTTGAAGGGTGGCGTCATTATGGATGTGACCACGGCGGAGCAGGCGAAAATCGCCGAAGATGCGGGAGCGTGCGCGGTGATGGCGCTTGAACGCGTGCCCTCGGACATTCGGAAGGACGGAGGCGTGGCACGCATGGCGTCGCCGCGAATCATCCGCGAAATCATGGCCACGGTGACGATTCCCGTGATGGCGAAGGTACGTATCGGCCATTTCGCGGAGGCGCAAGTGCTCGAAGCGCTCGAAGTGGACTACATCGACGAGAGCGAAGTGCTGACGCCGGCGGATGAAGAAAATCATGTGTGGAAGCACGCGTTCAAGGTGCCATTCGTCTGCGGCGCGCGGAATCTCGGCGAGGCGCTGCGGCGCATCGGCGAAGGCGCGGCGATGATTCGCACGAAAGGCGAAGCGGGTTCGGGGAACATCGTCGAAGCAGTGCGCCACATGCGGACAATCGTCGGCCAGATGAAGAAGCTGACGACGCTCGGTGAAGAAGAGCTGATGCATCAGGCGAAAGAGTTGGGCGCGCCACTCGATTTGGTGCAGCAAGTCGCGAAAACGGGAAAATTGCCGACTCCGAATTTCTCGGCGGGGGGCATTGCGACTCCCGCGGATGCGGCGCTGATGATGCAGTTGGGCGCGGAAGCGGTGTTTGTCGGCTCGGGGATTTTCAAATCGAGCGATCCTGCAAAACGCGCGAAGGCGATTGTGTACGCGACCACGAATTATCAGGATCCGAAGAAAGTGCTGGAAGCGTCGGACGAACTGGGCGAGGCGATGAAGGGCCTCGACGTCCGGCAGATGGACGAGAAGGATTTGATGCAGACGCGAGGATGGTGAGGAACCTGCACGGCGGGATTCTTCGGGCCGCAGGCGGTTAGAATGACAGCCTACAGGAATGAGCCTAAGTGACGAAATTCGTATCGGCGGAGACACTACAGAATTCGTTTCGATTCGAAGATTGAGCCGCAACGATCCTGAGGAGTGGTTTCAGACCGAGATTGAAGTGCAGTGTGATGGCTGGCGCGGGAAGGCTCGCGCCAGTTTCATGCGCGGAGAATTGACACATTTCGCAGAAGAAATCGAAGTCTTACATCGGAAACTGCGAGGTGAGGCAATTCTGCACGCTGTGGAGGCTCCCTTGGAACTGTCTCTTGTCGGTGATGGAAAAGGGCATATCGAAGTGATTGGTACGGCACGAAACAATTGGTCCAGCGGCACGAAACTTGAATTCTCGTTGCATATAGATCAGACGTTTCTTCCAGGCATCGCCGAGAGATTACGTGCTGCGGATTCGAAATGAATCTGAGCCGATGACGATTCGAGGCGTGACGCTGCGGAACCGCACTGCGGTTTCGCCGATGTGCCGGCATTCGTGTACAGATGGCCGGAGACGGGAAATGGAAGAAAGCGTGAGGTCGCGAAGGCAACGCGAAGCTGAAGGACTCGAGTGAAGATTGGCATACTGGCGATGCAGGGGGATTTTGAGGCGCACGCACGCGTGCTCGAAAAATTGGGCGTCGAGCATGCGTATGTGCGGGCGCCGGAAGATTTGACGGGCATTGACGGGCTCATTTTGCCGGGCGGAGAAAGCACGACGCACATGAAGATGCTGGCAGAGACAGGCCTCGATGATGCGATTCGAAAGATGGCAGCGAACGGGGGCGCGTTTTTCGGGACTTGCGCGGGTGCGATTTTGCTGGCGCGCGAGGTGAAGGGGCCGGAGCAGGCGTCTCTGGGATTAATGGATGTTACGGTGGTGCGGAACGCGTACGGAAGACAGCTGGCGAGCGACGTGTTTTTGCTGCCGACGAAATTGAGTGATGAGCCGCTCGAAATGGTGTTCATCCGCGCGCCCATTATCGAGGCGGTGGGCAAGAACGTCGAAGTGCTGGCCGAGCGTAATGGAAAGCCGGTGCTCGTTCAACAGGGGCGCATGATCGCGGCGACGTTTCATCCTGAGCTGACGGGCGACGCGAAAATTCACGAGCGATTCGTGAAGCTGGCGGAAAAAGCGGTGACGAGCGAGGCGAGTTCGCAGTCGAGAGTTGCGAGTCGAAAGTAAGGCAAACGGAGAAAGCTGAGGAACGGCGACGCGGAGAAGCGTAAACAGGAAAGAGAATCAGGCGCTTTTACCGCGGAGACGCCGAAGGCGCGGAGGCCCAGGGCTGTCGATGAGAAGCGGGACACAGGCCATCTGAATACTGCGAGCGAAGGGAGACGCGGAAATGTTTTTCACTCCTTACATCGTGCATGGGTATTTCATTTTGCCGTTTGTGTGCCTGGTGATTTCCGCGAAGTGGACGCGGGAGCTGGGCTACGGATTGCTGTGGCAACTGGTGGCCGCGATTTGCGGATTCGTGCTGGGGCCAATCATGTTGCTGCTGCTTTATCTTCGCGGCGCCTGGCTATCGCGCCGAAATCCCAAACCGGTTGCGTTCATCTGAACGATGGACCCCGCGGCACAGAAACCGCAACGAACAAAAGTGCTTTTCGTCTGCGTGGGCAATTCCTGCCGCAGCCAATTGGCGGAAGCGATCGCGCGTCATTACGCCTCCGATGTGATAGAGGCGGAAAGCGCGGGCACGTCGCCGTTTGGATCTGTCGCGGCGCCCACGCTTTCGGTGTTGCAGGAAAATGGGATTCGCGTCGAAGGACATTATTCGAAGGGCATCGATGAGGTCATTGAATTTTTCGAGCCGGCGATTGTCGTGAATATGTCCGGACGCACGATGAATGGGATCTTTCCCGACGCGACCGTCATGGAATGGAACGTCGACGACCCGTTTGGGAGCGAACCGCAAACGTACCGGCGAATTTACGGGCAGATCGAGAAGCGTGTGAACAAGTTGGCGGAAGAGTTGCGCAAAAAGGAACAAAAGTGAGACGGGAAAAGACCAGCGTCTCGCAGGAGGATTATTTAAAGGCGATCTGGGAGATTGTCCTCGAGGAGCAGGTTCCCATCAGCGCGCGGCTGGCGGAGGATTTGGGCGTTACGCCTCCCGCGGTGACTGCGGCGCTAAAGCGCATGACGCAGGGGGGATTCTTGCGCGTCGCGCGAAACGGGCGAATCGAATTGACCGCCAAGGGAAGAAAAATCGCGCAACATTTGGTGTTGCGGCACCGGTTGTCGGAGAAATTGCTGACGGACGTGATCGGCCTGGATTGGAAGCGCGCGCACGAAGAAGCCGAGCGGCTGGAGCACGGCGTCTCGCCGGAAGTGGTCGCGCTGCTGCTGAAACGATTTGGACGCGAGAGCCGGTGCCCGCATGGCGTGCCGCTATTTGGCGGGATGTCGAAACTGCGGCGGCGATACGGCGCGATGCAACTCGCGGAGGCTCCGGCGGGGCGAAAGTACGAAGTGCTGCGCGTCTACGAAAAGGAGCCGGAGTTTTTGGCGTTTCTTGCAGGGCTGAAACTATTGCCGGGCGCGCACGTGTGCGTATTGAAACGCGAATACGATGAGACGATGACGGTGACGCTCGGATCGTCGGCGCGGAAGATTTACCTCGGGAAATCGGCGACGAGCCGCATTTGGGTGAGGGATAGTCGACAGTTGAAAGTTATTGAAAATCCCCACCCTTCGCGGACAACGCTCAGGATGGGGCACCCAAAAAACCGTAAACGGAAACGCGGCACGAGAACGGCTTCGCATAGCCGATTGATTCGTGCAGGAATGCGGCGGCGAAAATAGTTCGTGCTAGTGTCGCTAGGCAAGACTAGTATCGATCCTCATGGCATTTCACTCCGGATTCGTTGCGATTCTTGGGCGGCCAAACGCGGGGAAATCCACGCTCGTAAATAAATTGGTGGGACACAAGGTGGCGATTGTGTCGCCGCGACCGCAAACGACGCGCAATCGCATTCAAGGAATGCTGAATCGCGAAAACGGCCAGGTGGTTTTGATCGACACGCCGGGAATCCATCGCGCGACCACGGCGCTGAACCGGCAAATGATGCAGGAGGTAACGCAAGCCGTCGATGGCGTGGACATCGTGTCGCTGATTGTGGACGCGACGGAAGATTTTCAAGCGGCGGACCGGCACTCGATTGAATGGGTGAAACGGTTTTCAGGCCCGGTGTATTTGCTGCTCAACAAAGTTGACCGTTCTCGCAAGGATCGTCTGCTACCTTTGATCGACCGCTGGAGAGGCGAGCATGATTTCGAGGAGATCTTCCCTATCTCCGCGCTTACTGGCGAAGGCACGCTCGATTTGGTGGAGAGTTGGATAGCGCGTCTGCCGGAGCATCCCGCATATTTTCCGGAGGATCAGTACACGGATCAGCCGGAGAGATTTCTGGCGGCGGAGATTGTTCGCGAAAAGGCGATCCTGCTGACGCGCGAAGAATTGCCGCATGCCGTCGCGGTGTTGGTGGATGATTTCGAGGAAGGCGAGAAGCTGCTGAAAATTCGCGCGACGATTTACGTGGAGCGCGAAGGGCAGAAGGGAATTTTGATTGGGCGCGGCGGGTCGATGATGAAGGAGATCGGGACGGCGGCGCGCAAGGAACTGGAAGAATTGCTGGGCGTGAAGATTTTCCTGGAACTGTTCGTCAAAGTGCAGGCGAACTGGCGGGGGAATCGCGCCATGGTCAAGCAGCTTGACTGGCACAGGCAACTGGAGCAGATGAGCGAAGAGTAGTATTTGGTTTCCGGTTGTAATGTGCGTTTCGCGTAGACCTCTGACCGCTTGTGTCATATCGATAGGACACGCTCGGCCTTCAATAGGGCCACTTCTGGCGCATTAGATATGACATGTGTGTCCGATCGATAGGACATATTTGTCCTATCTCTCCGCGGGCTTTTTGACTCTCAGTGCCCGACTTACATTCGGGTAGGGGCGATTCCGAGCGATTTCATTTTGCGGTAGAGGTGCGTGCGCTCCAAGCCGACGGCGGTGGCCGTCTTGGTCATATTCCATTGATTTTCTTCGAGTTTGCGCAGGATGAATTCGCGCTCGTAAGCAGAGCGCGCCTCTTGAAGCGTAGCGTAGGGATGCTGTCGGCCGCGTGCGGCGTCGCGGAAGACCTCGGGCGGGAGATGTTGCGGCTCGATGTGCTGCGCGGGGGACATGATGACCAGGCGCTCGATGAGGTTTTTCAGTTCGCGGACATTTCCCGGCCACGGATAGCGCAGCAGCACCTCCATGGCGGCGGACGTCAATTCTTTGGGCTTTTTGCCGTACGTGCGATTGAACTCAGCGAGGAAGTGCCGCGCGAGGATGGGAATGTCCTCAGTGCGATCGCGCAGTGGCGGAACAGTGAAGGGGATCACGTTCAGACGATAGAAAAGATCTTCGCGAAAAGCGTTGCGTGAGATTTCGTCTTCGAGTTTTTTGTTGGTGGCGGCGATGACGCGAACGTCCACCGCGGCCATTTCGCTCGAGCCGATGGGCTCCACGCGCTGCTCTTCGAGAGCGCGCAGCACCTTCGATTGCGTTTTCAGGCTCATGTCACCGACCTCGTCGAGGAAAAGAGTGCCGCCGTCAGCCTTCTGGAATTTGCCGGACTTGTCTTCGCTGGCGCCGGTGAAACTGCCCTTGCGGTGGCCAAATAATTCGGATTCGATCAGCTCTTCGGGAATCGCAGCGCAATTGACTTCGACGAAAGGCCCCTGCGCGCGGCTGCTCTGCGCATGGAGCGCGCGCGCGACAAGCTCTTTGCCGGTGCCGCTTTCGCCATAAATGAGGACGCGGCCATTGGTTGGAGCCGTCAGCGCAATCTGTTGGCGCAGAGCCTTCATCGGCACGCTGTCGCCAAGGATTTGGTAACGCTGTTCGAGTTCGGCGCGCAGGCGGCGATTCTCTTTTTCCAAGCGCAAATAATCGAGGGCATTTTTAACGGCGAGCACGGTCTTATCGAGCGAGAGCGGCTTCTCGATGAAATCGAAGGCGCCGAGCTTCGTGGCGCGGACGGCAGTTTCAATTTTTCCGTGACCGGAGATCATCACGACCATGGGCGCGCCGTCGCGCTCGTTCAGGCGTTCGAGCGTAGCCAGGCCGTCGATGCCAGGCAGCCAGATGTCAAGGAGAATTAGGTCGAAGGCGCGCCGCTCCACGACTTCGATGCATTCTTCTCCTGACGCGACGGCGGTGACGTCGTAGCCTTCATCACGAAGAAGCGCGGAGAGCGACTGACGGATGCCGCTTTCGTCGTCGACAATGAGGATGGAGGCGGGCATAGAGAGTCAGTGTTTCAGGATTGAGCGCTCGGCTGCGGGGCGGCGACTTCGGCGGCGGGAAGGCGAATCAGGAAGCGCGAGCCCGACGGATGATTGTCCTCGACGCGCAGCGTGCCGTGATGTTCGCTGACGATGCGACTGGCAATCGCGAGACCAAGACCGGTCCCGCGATCTTTTGTGGAGAAATGAGGTAGGAAAAGTTTGTCCTTGTCCTCGGGCGAAATGCCGTGGCCCGTGTCGGCCACTTCGACTTCGATGGCGTCGCCTTGTCCGGCGGCACGCGTGGTGACGGTGATGGAGCGAAGCGTCGCGCCTTCCAGGGCCTCAGCGGCATTGTCGATCAGATTTACGACAACACGGCGCAGCAATTCAGCATCCGCTTTCACGATGGGCAGATTCGGCGTGAGTTCGCGGTGCAGCGTGATGCCTTCGAGGCGCTCGTGGAATACATTTAGAGCTTCCGAAACGATCGAGTTCATGTCCGCGGGAGCAAGACGCGCTGCGGGGAAGCGGGCGAACTGAGAAAATTCATTCACGAGCGATTCGAGGGTTTCAACTTCGCGCTCGATCAAGTGCGCACATTCGGAGACAAGCTGCGGCCATTCGGAGCGATCCTCGCGGCGGCGGGAAGGCGAAGAGCGCGCCAGGTGCCGCAGCAGACGTTGGGCGGAAAGCTGAATCGGCGTGAGCGGATTTTTGATTTCGTGCGCGATGCGCTGCGCGACTTCCTGCCACGCAGCAGCCTTTTGCGCGCGAAGAAGTTCCGTGACGTCGTCAATGACAACCACGAAACCGGGATTGTTGCGGCCTGACCCGAGTGAACTGACGGTGACGGCGGCGTGATGAAGGCGGCCGGCGCTCGAAATTTCAAGTTCCTGCGTGGCGACGCCCATGCGCAAAGACTGCCGCATCAGTTGGAAGACGCGGCGTCCCGCGTCTTCTCCAAGAAGTTCGGCAAGAGAAGTGGCCGAAGGGGCGCGTTCCCCGAACATTGTAGCGGCGGCCGAATTGATGCGATTGACTTTACCGTTTGCGTCAAGCGACAAGACGCCGGTGGGAATATTCTCAAGAATCGTTTCCATCAGCTTGCGGCGGCGTTCGATTTCTTCGAGGGCCTGCTGAAGGCTCTGGGTGAAATCGTCAATTTGCTTGCGCGATTCGCCAAGCTGCGCGGCCATCTGGTTGAAAGAGCCCACGAGGGAACCCAATTCGTCATGCGCGCGCGTGGTGATGCGGTAGTCAAGGTTGCCGCGGGCGACTTGTTGCGTGGCCTTTGCGAGCGCCTGAATCGGGACGGTGATTCGTTTCGAGAGAAACAGCGCAACCCAGGTAGTGGCGTAAAGCAGCAGCAATGTAATCAGCAGGAGCCCGAGAAGAATTTCGTTCTTGAAGAAGCGCAGGTGCTGATATTGCGACGAGTATGTTTGCATCTTGGTTTGAATTAGGGTGAGGCGCGTGACGAAATCGTCGGGGATGCCGCGACCAACCATCAGCCAGCCGCCTTGATACGGCACACGGCCCGCGAGGTAAAGTTTGCGCCCAATCTGCCAGACGTCGGTACCGCTCGGGAGACCCTGGATTCGGCGAAACATAGCACCCGGTGCGAAAGCGGGAACGCTGGAAGTTTCGGCACCGGCCCTGTCGGTGGTCCACACGACGTCAAATTCAGAATCCGAGCGCGTGGTGTAGTGGCGCAGATCGCGTCTGCGACCGGGAGCGGATAGCCAGTCGACGACGTCCTGCGCCAAAGTATCCAGGCGTTCGTGCTCCTTTTTGCCCATTTCGTCGATCAAGGCCTGACTTTGCTCGTTAGCGATTTCAAGGGGCTTGGGGAACCAAATATCCATGGTGCGATTGACGAGCGCGTAGCTGAAGAAAAACAGAAACACGACGGGCAGCAGCGAAATGCCCATTGCGCCAAGCACCATTTTTGTCTTGAAACGCGAGCCGAGAATCCCAGCGCGATGTTCGATCCAGAGGCGAACGACGCTGCGTATCAGGATGAACAGGAAAACCAGAAACACGATGAACGTAAAAACAGTCAAAGAAAACAGGATGGCGAGTTCGCTGCTGCTCTGCGGGTGAACAGGAGCATTGAGCGAGCCGAGAGTGAAGATGATCGCGGCAAGTACCGACAGCCCCAGGCCGCCGAAAGCGAGCCAGAGATGACGCGTCCACTTTCGTTTACTCATCGCGGCGCCTCGAGAAACGGCCCCAGAGGACATTCCGAGCAACGCGGGTCGCGCGGGCGGCACCAGTTCTTGCCAACGTTGACGAGCAGCGCATGGAACTCATTGTAGCGCGATACGTCCCGCGGGAGATGAGACTCGATGAGTGTGCGCATTTCCTCATAGGTAGCTTGGTCACCTACCCAGCCGTGGCGGGAGAGGATGCGTTTCGTATAGGCGTCAACGACGAAGATTTCCTTGGCTCCGGCGTAGAGGAGAATCGAATCCGCAGTCTCCGGGCCGATGCCATGAACTTCCAGAAGCTTTTCGCGAAGCTCGGCCGTGGGCGTTTGAAACATGCGTTTCAGCGAACCTGAGTATTCGTCATGCAGAAAACGGACAAAAGCCTTCAACTTCCTCGCTTTCTGCCGAAAGTAACCCGAAGAACGAATCAAAGACGCGAGATGCGCCGGAGAGACGCGTTCTATCGCCCGCGGCGTTAGAAGATGTTCTCGGCGCAAATTCGCAATAGCGCGCTCGACGTTCGTCCAGTTCGTGTTCTGCGTAAGAATCGCTCCAACAATAACCTCGAATGGCGTTTTGGCCGGCCACCACGATTGCGGTCCGAGACTTTCATAAAGAATGTGGTAATATGACCTCAATGGGGTAGTAACGGGAGGCGCGGTTCCGGTGCGTCTCGGGGTTTCCCTCTGTTGAAAATCTGCGGCGATTATCGCTTCTTGGGGCATCCGCAGCCAAGATAACCAGCAAAAAATGGCAAGTCAAGGAACCAGCTGAAAAGGTTCGCGCAGCCTGTACGTGCGTACAGTGGCTGTTACAGAACGACCCGAAAGGGGACATCGGATTCCTACTTGGCTGCGTGCTAACCTTTGGACTCCGAGCAGTCCGCGTATGGGAGTGCTGTGAATGTCGTCGCGTCTTGGTGAAATTCTGGTTCGAGACAGTCTGATCTCGTCTGATCAGCTTAAGCAGGCGCTCGACTATCAGAAAAGGGAAGGCGGGCGGCTCGGCACTTGCTTGGTCAAATTGGGACTGGTCAGCGACGAGGACATCACCGCCGTTCTTTCGCGCCAATACGGCGTGCCCTCCATAAACCTGAAATTCTACGAAGTGGATCCCTCAGTCATCAAATTAATTCCGCAAGAAACCGCCGTGCGATACCAGATTGTGCCGTTGTCGCGCGTGGGCTCAACGCTCACGATAGCAATGACGGATCCGACGAACGTCTTCGCCATGGACGATATCAAGTTCATGACCGGATTCAACGTGGAGCCGGTAGTGGCGTCGGAATCGGCGATTTCCGAAGCGATTGGGAAGTTTTACGGGGCAGCAGAGAGCGTCGAAGAACTCGACAAGGTGATGAAGGACCTTGCAGGGGAAGACGCGGCCCTCGAGCTGTCGCAAGAAGAGGCCGATATGGATCTGGCCTCGCTCGAGAAAGCCGCTGAGGAAGCGCCGATCATCAAGCTGGTGAACCTGATTTTGACCGATGCCGTCAAGCGCGGCGCGAGCGATATTCACGTGGAACCCTACGAGAAGGAATATCGAGTGCGCTTCCGCATCGATGGCATTTTGCAGAACGTGATGTCGCCGCCGATGAAATTGAGAGACGCCATCACCAGCCGCATCAAAATCATGGCCAAGCTGGACATCAGCGAAAAGCGGCTGCCGCAAGACGGCCGCATCATGATCAAGTACCTCAAAGACGGGAAAAAGAAGGAACTGGACTTCCGCGTCTCGACTGTACCGACGCTCTTCGGCGAAAAAATCGTCATGCGGCTGTTGGACAAGGAAAACCTACGGTTGGACATGACGAAATTGGGATTCGAGCAAGAATCGCTCGAGAAATTCGCAAAAGCTATCTTGCGGCCGTACGGCATGGTACTCGTCACCGGGCCGACTGGGTCGGGGAAAACCAACACTTTGTATTCTTCAGTGGCGAAGTTGAACACCCTTGAAACTAACATCATGACCGCCGAGGACCCGGTCGAATTCCAGTTGGCAGGCATCAACCAGGTCCAAATGAAGGAACAGATCGGGCTGAACTTCGCGTCCGCCTTGCGCGCTTTCCTGCGGCAGGACCCCAACATCATTCTGGTCGGTGAAATCCGCGACTTCGAAACGGCGGAAATTGCCGTGAAGGCGGCGCTCACCGGCCACCTCGTGCTGTCGACTTTGCACACGAACGACGCGCCTTCGACGATCAGCCGGTTAATGAACATGGGCATCGAGCCGTTCCTCGTGGCGACGTCGGTGAACTTGATTTGCGCGCAACGCCTGGTGCGGCGCGTCTGTTCGCAATGTAAGGAACCTATGAACATTACGCCCCAGGCACTCGTTGACGCGGGCTATACAACCGAAGAGGCAAAGACGACCACGGTGTATCACGGGCGCGGCTGCGGAACGTGCAACAACACGGGCTACAAAGGGCGCGTCGGCTTATACGAAGTAATGGAAATCAACGACGAATTGAAGGAATTAATTCTGGTGGGCGCTTCCGCATTGGAACTGCGGAAAAAGGCTTTGGACAACGGAATGATTACGCTGCGCCGCAGCGGCTTGATCAAGATTGCGTCGGGGCAGACAACGATGGAAGAAGTGATACGCGAGACCGTGCTGTAGACGAAGGAGTGGAAGATGTCGAGTATTTCGTTAAGCGAACTGCTGAAGAAGATGATCGAAATGGGCGGGAGCGACCTGCACCTGTCGACGAACAGCGCGCCCCGAATCCGCGTCAACGGGAATCTGCGGCCGTTGGACATGCCGCCGCTCTCGGCGGCTGACACGAAGGCTCTTGCCTATAGCGTACTCACGGACGCGCAGAAGCACCGCCTGGAGGAAAATCTTGAACTGGACTTCTCGTTTGGATTGAAAAGCCTGGCGCGCTTCCGAGGAAATATTTTCCATCAGCGCGGGGCTGTCGCGGCGGTGTTCAGGACAATTCCCTGGGAAATCAAGACGTTCGAGGGGCTGGGCCTGCCCGCCGTTGTAAAGACGCTGTGTGACAAGCCGCGCGGGCTGGTGCTGGTGACGGGACCGACAGGCTCGGGCAAGTCCACGACGCTCGCGGCCATGCTGGACAAGATCAACAACGAACGCGAAGAGCACATGATTACGATTGAGGACCCCATCGAGTTCCTGCACAACCACAAGAAATGTCTGGTCAACCAGCGCGAAGTGCACTCGGACACGCATTCTTTCGCGAATTCGCTGCGAGCCGCGTTGCGCGAAGACCCGGACGTGGTGCTGATCGGCGAAATGCGCGACCTGGAAACGATCGAGTCCGCGTTGCGAATTGCAGAGACGGGCCATTTGACCTTTGCCACACTGCACACGAACTCGGCGCTTTCGACCATCAACCGTATCGTGGACGTGTTCCCGGCGCACCAGCAGCCGCAGGTGCGAGCGCAGCTATCGATGGTGCTGGAAGGGATTCTCTGCCAATCGTTGTTGCCGCGCATCGACGGGCGCGGACGTGCGATGATCATGGAAATTCTAATTCCGACTTCGGCGATCCGCAACCTGATTCGCGAAGACAAAATTCACCAAATCTATTCGGCCATGCAAACGGGCACGGGACAAACAGGAATGCAGACGTTCAACCAATCGCTCGCAAACGCGTACTTCCAGAAGGCCATCAGCATGGAAACGGCGCTTTTGCGCTCATCGAACCCAGACGAATTGCAGGACTTGATCAATCGTGGAGTGACATCGCCAGTGGCTACGGGTAAATCCCCCGCGCGCCGTTAATGGCGGCAAAGGGAAAAGGAAATAGGAGGTAAGGAACATGCCGGTCTTTACATATACGGGAGTGAATCGGGGCGGAACGACGGTCACGGGAGAACGCACCGCAACGAACAAAGCTGAGGTGCAGACACAACTGCGGCGGGAGCAAATCAACGTCAGCAAGGTGTCGGAAAAAGGCAAGGAGTTCGCCTTCCCGACCTTCGGCGGCGGCGTGAAGCCCAAGGAACTCGCCATTTTCACGCGACAGTTCTCGGTGATGATCGACGCCGGGTTGCCGCTGGTGCAGTGTCTTGAGATTCTTGCGGGTCAGCAAGAGAACAAGACTTTCCAGAAAATACTGACTGGCGTTCGCGCCTCGGTGGAAGGCGGCGCCACGCTGTCGTCTTCGATGAAGCAGTATGAAAAAGTGTTCGACCCTCTCTACCACAACATGGTGGAAGCGGGCGAAACGGGCGGTATTTTAGACACGATTTTGCAGCGGCTCTCCACCTACATCGAGCAAAACGTCAAACTCACGCGAGCGGTCAAGTCGGCGTTGATCTATCCTATTTCGGTGCTCGGCATTGCGGCGGGCGTGATCGTTTTGCTGTTGTGGAAAGTGGTTCCGATATTTGTCACGCTGTTTGCGGGACTTGGAGCGGACTTGCCGCTTCCGACGCGCATCGTGATCGGCCTGAGCCGTTTCATTGGAAGCTGGTTTGGGTTCCTGATCCTGGCGGCCTTTGTTGGGGCGGTGGTCGGATTGAAGGTATGGTACGGAACCGCGCAGGGAAGATATGCCATTGATGCGACATTGCTCAAGCTGCCGATTCTCGGCATGATTCTCCGGAAAATTGCGGTCGCGCGTTTCACGCGCACGCTCGGCACGTTGATCTCGAGCGGTGTTCCTATCTTGGAAGGTTTGGATATCACCGCGAGGACGTCCGGCAACGCGATCGTTGAACGCGCCATCCAAAAAACACGTAAGGCCGTCGAGGCGGGCCGCTCGTTGGTTGACCCACTGAAGGAAACAGACGTCTTCCCAGGCATGGTGACACAGATGATCGCGGTGGGCGAACAGACCGGCGCGATGGACACCATGTTGCAGAAGATTGCCGACTTCTACGAGGCTGAAGTCGACGCCGCCGTGAAGGACCTGCTGACGTTGCTCGAACCGGTCATGATCGTATTCTTGGGCGTTGTGGTCGGCGGAGTCGTGATATCGATGTACTTGCCATTGTTCTCGCTGGTCGGCAAGCTGGCAAATGGTGGCTAGAGAACTCTGCTCGCCAACAAGAACGGTCCTCGGCTGTTAGGGCAATGGCGGCTTCCTGCTGGGTGGTACAGCGGGAAGCCGCGCATCGGTTTGTTCTGCTGAATGCAAATGGGGGTCCGATTCCTTGTGAGTGCGCTGCCAGGAACGGATCGGGGATGGATCTCACACAAAATACCAGTGATTGGCTTAGTTGGCTGGGACGAGTCCGGTTCCTCGTCATCACCTTCCTTTTGGCTGTGGTGCTGGCGGTCAGCCAGCTCACACCGCTGCCGTTAACCGCGAAATATTTCGTACCGGTAATTCTGCTGTGGTATTTGCTCGCCATCTGCTACGTCATTTTGTTCCGCTGGATTCCGCAAGCACGGTGGCACGCACCGCTGCAAATCATCGGCGACCTGATTCTGGTGACCGGACTGGTGTACTCGACCGGAGGGCACGAAAGCTATTTCATCTCGCTTTATTTGCTTGTTGTGTTGATGGCAAGCGTGATGCTGCCGAGGCGTGGCGTGTTCTTGGTGGCGGGCGGCGCGTTCGCGCTGCTTGGAATGCTGGTCGAGATGGTGCAATACGGTGTGATGCCGCGTACCTCGCTGAGCACACCGACGCCGCGGGCGCTTGAGTTCTGGGTTCTGAGCAATCTGGTCGCTTTCTTTGCTGTCGCGTACTTGGGAAGCCTGCTGGCTCACATGCTGCGCAGCAAGGGCGTGGAACTGGAAGAGAAGCGCGAGGAGCTGAAGGATTTACAGGCGTTCAATGAAGACATCATTCATTCGATGCGCGGCGGACTGATCACCACGGACCTCGAGGGGCGTATTTTGCTGGTGAACCGCGCGGGGGGAGAGATTACGGGCATTTCTCCCGCCGCATTTCAGGGCAAGCAGATTCGCGAGGTTCTCCCCGGTTTCTGGCTGACGGATGCAGATACGGGAACGGGATTCCTGGCATCGAGAAAAGAAACGGATTTCCGCACGCCGGACGGCGACCGCAAGTTCCTGGGGGTATCCGTATCGCCACTACGCTCCGGGCAGAATCAAATCAGTGGATACGTTTTTAGTTTTCAGGACTTGACCGAATTGAAGCGCCTGGAACACGAAGTCGCAACCAAGGAGCGAATGGCCGCCGTAGGCCGGCTTTCCGCGGGAATCGCCCATGAAATCCGTCAGCCGCTGACGGCGATGACCGGGGCGCTGAAAGAGCTCGCCCGGCTGGCGCCGCTTGACGAAGACGATAAGCGGCTGGTGCAGATTGTTAGCCGCGAATCGGAGCGGCTCAATCAGATTATTACCGACTTCCTCGATTATTCGCGGGACAAGCAATACTCTTTCTCGGACACCGATATCGCCGTGCTGATCGACGAAACATTGATGCTGATCGAACGAGAACAGGGAGAGGCGGGAAAATTCCGGATCGTCAGGCAATTCACGGCGCAAAATGCGCAAGCGCGCACAGACCGCGACCGCATCAAGCAAGTGTTTTGGAACCTGTGCAACAACGCTTTGAGGGCCATGCCTCAGGGAGGCACGCTAACCGTGAGCTTGGATGCGGATGCCGATTGGGTGCGGATCGGCATTCGCGACACGGGCATAGGAATGGACGCTCGCCAGGCGAGCAAACTGTTCGAGCCATTTCAGTCGGGGTTTCCGAAGGGAACCGGGCTGGGCCTGGCCATTGTCTACCAGATCGTGCAGGCGCACGAAGGGCACATCCGCGTGGAATCGGAGCCGGCGCACGGCTCAGCATTTGTGGTCGAGCTGCCGCGCCGCGGCGCCACTCGCTTCGCCGGGGACAAGCAGCACGAGAATGGCGAAGCGCGCATGGTTTCAACAGGCGGGAGTAATTAATGGCGCAACTGCTCATCGTGGATGACGAACGCTCCATCTGCGAACTGCTCGAAATCACCTTTCGTAAGGAAGGCCACCGCGTCGATATCGCCGCCAGCGGCGAGGCGGCGAAGCGCCGCCTGGAATCGCAGATCTACGACATCGTTATTTCCGACATCCGTATGCCAGATATGACCGGCGTTGAGCTGCTCCAGTACGCCAAAGAGGTCTCGCCCGGTTCCGTGTTTATTTTGATCACAGGCGTGCCAACGCTGGGCACGGCGATCGACGCGGTCAATTTCGGCGCCGACCGCTATGTCATCAAGGGAGACAAGCTTCTCGATGAACTGAAACCCGCCGTCAAGCAAGTGGCTGAGAACGTGAAATTGAGGAAAGAAGCCGGAATTCTACGCCGCGAGATCCGGCGTCTGACGGGCCTCGATCACATTATCGGGACGAGCCCGAAGATGCGCGCGATTTTCGATTTGATCCAAACGATTGCGCCGCAATCGAGCCGTGTCCTGATCACGGGCGAAAGCGGCACCGGGAAAGAGCTGGTCGCGCGGGCAATTCACGAAAACAGCGCGCGCAAAGATGCGCCGTTTATAACCATCAACTGCGGAGCGTTTCCCGAGACGCTGCTCGAATCCGAGCTTTTCGGTTACACGAAGGGCGCGTTCACGGGCGCGAACGATAATCGTGCCGGCCTTTTCCAAGCCGCCGACGGCGGCACGCTCTTCATGGATGAAATCGGCAATATGAGTCCGACGATGCAGGTGAAACTGTATCGCGTGCTTCAGGAGGGGAAAGTAAGGCCTATCGGCAGCACGGAAGAACGCGATGTGGACGTGCGCGTGATCACCGCAACGAATCGCGACCTGGAAAAGGAAATTGCCGAAGGACGCTTTCGGGAAGATTTGTTCTACCGCCTGAGCGTCATCCCGGTGCATCTGCCGGCACTCCGCGAACGCCGTGAAGACATTCCGCTGCTCACCCGCCATTTCATTGAACACTTCCGAGGCACGACAGGCAAGCGCATCGAAGGCATTGAGCCTAAGGCCATGGAGCGTCTTGAGGCTTACGAATGGCCAGGTAACGTCCGCGAACTCGAAAATACGATCGAACGCGCGGTGGCCCTTGAAACGGGCAAGAAGATCTCGCCGGAAGGGCTTCCCGAGCGAATTACCATGTATTACCAGAATCACTTCGCCGAGCGTCAGTTGCCCGAGCGTTCGCTGCGGCTAATTCCTGAAGGAGGCATTGACCTCGAAAAGCACGTGGCGGAGCTCGAGCGAGCGTATCTCTTGGGGGCACTCGAATGCGCCGGCGGCGTTCGCACCAAGGCTGCGCAGCTCCTCAAGATGACTTACCGATCGTTCCGCCACTACGCCAAAAAGTACGGCATTTAGTGCCCCATCCTGAATCATCATGCCGTTTTTCGGCGGCAAATTGTTTCGTCATGAAACGTAATTTCCTCTGATACCTTTCAACAAAGTCGCGCTCAATTCGCACACGAGGATGAAGCGCATAGTCTTAGAGATATTTTCGCAGTCGCGTCGAGCGTGTTCCAATACGCAACGCGCGCGTTTACAGGCGCACTCTCGCGACGGATTACGTTAGTTTACGCTCGCGATTCCAATCGTTTCAGTGCTCCGCTCTGAAACTGCCTCGCAAGTCCAGCTCCCAACAGGCATTGCGCCGGAATTTTCCTGCCGACTTTTGGGTCAAGCACGTGCCTTTAGTCACTGTGGCAACGCCGCCAGAAGTCGAAACGATTCTGGATGGCATGAAAAATTCCAAGGAGAGCAAATGAGAATCAGGACCAAACAGAAGGGCTTTTCGTTAATCGAGCTTTTAATCGTCGTAGCGATCATTTTGATCATTGCGGCGATTGCTATTCCGAACCTGTTACGCGCGAAGATGGCGGCCAACGAAGCTTCCGCCGTCGGCTCGCTCCGCACAATCACGACAGCCGAAGTATCGTACAGCACGACGTACGGCACCGGCTATGCGCCGATCGCCAATTTGGGAGGTGCCGCTCCTTGTACAGCGGCTGCCGCCACCGCTTGCCTGATCGATCAGGTTCTGGCTGCGGGCACCAAGTCTGGCTACACCATTGCAACGCCGGTACCTGGAGCAGTGGGCACGATTGCTGCTCCTAACGTATCGTTCGTCGCCACAGCGGTTCCGGTGGCACTGGGTCAGTCGGGTCAGCGTTCATTTTGCACCGACGAGTCTGGCGTCATCCGGTTTGATCCTGCCGGCGGAGGCATAGCAACCCAAGTAGCCTGCCAGGCGCTTACGGCGCTCCAATAAACAGCTTCAACCAAAAAGGGGAGGAAGAAATTCCTTCCCTTTTTTCCTGGTACTTTTTAGAAGGAGCACCCTCTGGGGACATACGGAGTAAAGATGACACACACGTCTCGCATTCGAGAAGGCCGACAAATAAAGAACCGGTCTGCGCGGCTCTCCGGTTTTTCACTCATTGAGCTCTTAATCGTAGTCGCCGTCATCTTGATTATCGCCGGGATCGCCGTTCCGAACTTCCTTCGATCGAAAATGGCCGCGAACGAAGCCGCGGCAATCGCGAACACGCGCACAATCACTACATCGGATGTCGTCTATTCCACGACCTACGGAATTGGTTATGCAGGAAGCCTCGCCAAGATGGCGACACCTCCGCCGCCCGCGCTGGTCACATCGAACGCCGCCGGTCTGCTCGACAATATCCTGGCCGCTGGCACCAAGTCTGGCTACGTATATACTTACGTCGCGGGCCCCGTAAGCGCTAGCGGAACGATTGACGCTTATACCCTCCAGGCAGACCCGCTTGCACCGAATATAACCGGGACGCGTCATTTCTTCGTGGATGCAACTGGCGTTATTCGATTTAATTCCGCGGCTGCGGCCGGACCCGCTGATCCTCCGGTGCAATAGGGCCGCAGCTGACCCCCTACCGAATCGCGCCCGCATTGCCAACTTCCTCGCGTTTCTGATTACATTTGCCCACTGTTCTGGATTCTCCGCCCGGCATGCCTCAGTCCCGTGTAGGTCCACCCGTTTCTGAAGCCCTGTTTGAGCAAAAACGTTTGCAGCAAGACCGGACGGGAATCGGCGTTTGGGGGCGACGTTTTTTGTCATTTTCCGCTTTGAGACAGCACTGCAGTCAGTCCACTTGGCCACTAACCAAGTTGACACATCGAACTAAGCTGCTTATTATCATTGCGATGCACACCTCTGGCGAGCGAGAAGCGTTTCACTGTGGTACTGGAACCATACTTGCACTGTTTCATTACGGCACGCCGCCATGAAGTCCCAAAAGAGATTATGGCAGGCTTAGAAATCACTCAAGGAGAACACATGAATAGGAAACAGAAGGGTTTCTCGTTAATTGAGCTTTTGATCGTTGTGGCGATCATCTTGATCATCGCAGCGATTGCAATTCCGAACCTGCTGCGCGCGCGCATGGCAGCGAACGAAACGTCGGCAGTCGGCTCACTCCGCACCATTAACACGGCAGCGGTAAGCTACTACTCGACGTATCAGATCGGCTTCCCAACCAGCTTGACCGAGCTTGGTGGAGTCGCTGGCGCTGCGGCTACGTGCAACGCTGCGCAATTGATCGACCCAGTTTTGTCCGCTGCGGTAATTGTGCAAAAGAGCGGCTACTTCGTTACGCTGAATCCTGGAGCCCAGCCTTACACTGGTCCGCTTCCTGCAGGTTGCGTTGCAGGCAATACGGACGGCTACGAAGTTACGGCTTGGCCGATTAACATCGGTACTACGGGTCAGAACAGCTTCTGCACGGATGCTTCCGGTGTAATTCGAAAGGATAACACGGGAGCGACTCCGGCAGCCGCAGTGCTCTGCCCTGCAGCTATGATTCCGCTGCAGTAACGATCAACTCCGAAAAGGGGGAAGCTTCGGCTTCCCCTTTTTTTTTCGAATACCGATAGGGAAAAAGGAAGAAACTCAAATGGTAACGACGATCCAAACACGGGCAAAATGGCAACGCCGGTCTTCGAGCCGAGGATTCTCGTTGATTGAGCTGCTGGTGGTTGTCGCAATCATTCTGATAATTGCCGCGATTGCCATACCGAATTTTATGCGGGCGCGAATGATGGCGGATGAAGCAGCGGCCGCGTCGAACGTTCGCACCATCACAACTGCTGCCGTCGCCTATCACGTGACTTGGGGAAATGGTTTCCCTCCATTGCTCGTCACGCTTGGCGGTGTTTCTGGCACACCGGCAACTTGCAATCAGGCCATCCTGATCGACAGCGTGCTGGCGACGCCCCCGAATCAAAAGAGCGGCTACACGTTCGCGTATACGGGTCAAGGACCAACCGTCATCCCCCCGGCGGGCTGCGGTGCTCCGGGGTATGAGGCTTATCTTGTCACCGCGACTCCGATCACCGTCGGAACGACCGGCCAGCGTAGCTTTTGCAGCACCGAGCCTGCGGTCATTCACGCTGATATCACCGGCGCACCTATAGCAAGCCCCGCTGCGTGCGATGCTTTGCCCGCCTTGCAGTAGCCTGTGCTCGATTCCGCCCGTCGTTTGTTTCTGTAGGGGCGGGTTTACCCCGCCCGGTTTCGCGTCAGCAAATCAAAAATCGGACGGCGTAAAGCCGCCCCTACAAAGGCAAAACGCAGGCGGTGTTGTAGGGGCGGGTTTTAACCCGCCCGCGTTTTGCACGTTACCCGCGTTGCGGCCCGTTGGGGTAAAATCGCGCCGCTATGGTGAGTGCTCTTCCTCGCCGCAAGCCGAACCGCCTTCCGCTGGCTTCTTATCAGGGCGCGCGCTGTTATTTTGTGACCATCTGTTGCCGGGACCGCAGGCCGTTTTTCGCACGGGAAGAACTTGCAAGGGAACTCGCGCTTGTTTTGCGGGATACCTGCGCAAGGCACGGCTTCGATATTCATGCATATTGCTTCATGCCTGATCATTTTCACGGCTTGCTCATCGGTAACGGTCCCTCCGCCGATCTTCTCCTCGCGGTGAGGAACTTCAAAGGCGCCGCGGCCACATGTGCACGACGGTTGGGAATTTCCGCACTGTGGCAAAAGGGGTTCCACGATCACGTGATTCGAAGCGAAGAATCCCTGAATCGCGTGGCTTGGTACATTTTGATGAATCCCGTTCGCGCCGGTTTGGTTAGGAAGGCCGCGGAGTGGCCGTTTTCCGACTGGGTGGTGGCAGATTGGAGAACGGAGGAGACCACCGCAGAGCCGTATCGCCCGCTGTGGAAGAAGTCAGCGTAAGGGTGGTTTTACGCCGCCCTCGCGCATCAATTTTGCACGGGCTGAATTCGGGCGGGATGAACCCGCCCCTACACGAACGGCATTCCTGCTAGACTTCATGCATGTCTATTTTGCTTTTTGTAAGCTTTTTTGTTCTTTCGCTCTCTAGCACGCAGACCAAGACCGCGCGCGACGTTGCGCGTGCGCTCGAGATGCATTACCGGCGCACTAGGAACATGTCGGCGGTGTTTCTGGAGACATACAAGTCAGGCGGTGCCGGAATACGGGCGGAAAGCGGGAAAGTGTACTTCTCGCGGCCCGGGCGGATGCGCTGGGACTACGATTCTCCGGAGAAGAAGCTGTTCCTGGTGGACGGCAAGAACGTCTGGTATTACGTGCCGGCGGATCACACGGCCAGCCGCACTTCCGTCAAGCAGAGCTCCGACTGGCGCACGCCGTTGGCCTTGCTGGCCGGCACGGTGAATCTCGAGAAGTTGTGCGGCAGCTTGAAGCTAGCTCCGGTGGCGGAACAGCCCGCGTCGCAACCGTCCAATTTAACTGACGCAGCGGAACGAACCTCAGAACCCGGCAACAAAGTTCTCGTTTGCCAGCCGCGCAAGGAAGATCAGGACGCGTTCAGCGAGGTATTTTTCGAAGTGAATCCGCACGATCAGTTAGTGCGCGTGACGATTCGCCAGCCGGGCGACATCGAGACTGAATTCCGGTTCGGCGATTGGCACGAAAACATTCCCATTGCAGAATCTGAATTCCATTTCGAGCCGCCTGCAGGAGTCGCTATTGTCGATGACTCATCGCTGGTGAGACGGAAGATCGTGCCCGGTCCGTAAAGACGCCTACGAAACGAAACTGCATGATTGCGGCAACACCCTGTACGTTAGAAAATGAACTTCACGGCGAGCTGCAAAATGCGCGAGCCGGGACCTCCGTTGATGTTTGTGCTTGTCGCTTTGCCGAATGACGGAACCGTGTTGAGGCATTCGCCAAACGTGTTCGTTGTTGTGCCCGTGCAGGCCGCGCCGCTCACGACGTTGAATTGAGTTTCGTTCACGCCTGTGATGTTGGCACGGTTGAACGCATTAAATGCCTCGGCGATAAACTGCAGCTTGTAGCGTTCCGTGATATTGACGTTGCGCGTGACGCGCGGATCGAGCGAGATGAATTTCGGGGTATAGAACGTATTGCGCCCCTGTCCCGGCGTACGATCCGTGCTTCGATTGCTGTCACCGTTCAAATCGAATCCGAGGAAGCCGGAATAGGGCTGACCGGATTCGGCAGTGAAGATGCCGCTCAATTCCCATCCACCTAGTACGCCGCGGGCAATCGCTGAAGACATTCCGCTCACGTAATTGAGATTCCAAACTCCGCTCAAAACGAAACGGTGGCGCTGATCGTTGATGCCCGGGCCTTTGTCAGCGCGGATGTTAAGCGGATCGGAAACCATCTTTGTGTCGTCGAAGGAGAAGGGAACCACGGAAGTCGCGTCCGGGGCGTCGTCGATCACTTTGCCAAACGTATAGCCGGCCATCAGTTGATAATTCTTCGCAAATCGCTTGTTCAATTGCAGTGTCATGCCGTTGTAATTGGAATTTGCGTTGCTTTGGAATTCCTCAATGCGGGAGAAATTCGGGAACGGACGAACCGGATTACCGAGCGGTTTACCCGTTTGTTGGGGCATTTGGTTGTATGTAAGCACAGTGCTTGTGCCCGCGATTCCGATTTGCTGCTGAATCTCAGGTCCCTGCAAGTTGATATCGATGGTGCGCGTCAGGTGCGTCCCTTTGACGTGCAGGTACGTAATGGAAACCGCAGTGTTGGGATTGATTTCGTATTCTGTGCCAAGGCTGAATTGCTGCACGTCCGGCTCTTTGTAATTTTTCTGGAAACCAAAGACGATCGGCGGACTTGCCGTGCCTCCGGTTGGCGCTGCGCAGCTCGGCGACTGGGTCGGCGCGCCGCAAAGATTGTTCGGATAAGTCGGAATCGATGGATTGGACGTGGGGGAAAAGGTGAGCGTTGTGACGTTCAAGCCGTTATTTGACATGGCAGTGCCCACCGTGATTGCCGGTGTGCGCCCGTAGAAAATTCCGTAACCGCCGCGAACCACCAGGCGGTTACTGGCAAGCGGAGTCCAGGCGAAGCCGAATCGCGGGCCGAATTCATCGCGCTGGTTGTGAATCTGGTTGGTAATCACGCCAGCCGCTGCGAGTTGGGGGTCAGGATTGAGCGTCGGCGGTTGGGCAATCTTGTCGAAATCGTAGCGCAGGCCATAATTGAGCGTGAAATTAGGACGCAGGCGCCACTCATCTTGAACGAAGCCCGAATATTCCGAAAGGTTAGGGCTCGTAGTGGGACCGGTGGTGCCGGTTCCTGCAAATGCCTGTACGAACGTGTCATTAGCATCGCCACCCGTGAAGCAGCCCGCGCCGCCACCGTTCAAATTGCAGCCGAAAGCCTCGAGGCTGTTGAAAGTGTACTGGCCTGAGAAATTGCCCGGGAAAAAGTTGGCGATGCGATCGATCATGATGTGCGCGCCCGTCTTGATCGTGTGAGCCCCATGAACCCACGAAATTGCATCATCGAATTCGCCGCGCTTGATATTGGTGAATCTTGGACTGAAGAAATTGCGCCCCGCGGTTAGAACGGTGACGCCGGCATTTCTCACCGTCACCTGCGGCAAATCGCTATTGGCGAATCCCGGCTCGTTGTCGCGGGCGTAATTGAATTGGAATACGTTGACGAGCGTGGGACGCAGCGTCGAAGTCAGAGTGGCAGTCAGCGTATCGGAAGTAACGTCCGAGGCGCCGGTATGCTCCAGGGAATTCTGCGCACCGCCGCTTTCCAGGTTCAATCCGGTGAATCTCTGCGCGTTGTAACGCGCGGAAAGCATTTCGTTCGAGCTTATGTGCCAGTCCACTTTCGCGAGGTAAACATTCTGGTTGAAGGTGGAACTCCAGGAATTCGCACGAGCCGTTAGGTAATTGATGGCGGTGGTTTGATTGGCCGTGCACGTAACACAGAACGGCGTGCCATTCAGGAAAACGAAATTAGCGACCGTGTTTCGCTGGCCGTCATAATCGAAGAAGAAAAACACCTTATCCTTTACGACCGGACCGCCAAGGTCGCCGCCGAATTGATTGAAGTGATACGGCTGGCGAGGCTTGCCTTTGGCGATTTGTATCGGATCATTGGCGTTCATCGAGCGGTCGCGGTAAAACTCGAAAGCCGTGCCATGGAAGGAATTCGTGCCGGATTTTGTGACGACGTTAATCACTGCGCCGCCTGCGTTGCCCAGTTCCGCGGAATAATCGTTGGAATTAACCTGAAATTCCTGCACCGCGTCCTGACTGAATTGGTACGGCGCGCGGCCGGAGCCGGTGCGTCCGAGCGTTTGGCCAAAGAATGTGTTGTTGTTGTCCGAGCCGTCGACGACAAGTGAATTCAAAGTGCCGCGCTGGCCGGCGAAACTGATGTCTCCTCCGCGATTATCGGTGGTGACGCCGGGAGTCAGCAGAACGAAGTTGATGAAGTTACGCCCGTTCGTGGGCAGATCTTCAATCGAACGCTCATTGACGGTGGAGTTGACCTCACTCTTCGTGGTTTCGACGATGGGCGCTTGCCCAGATACCGTAACCGTGGATTGCTGGCTCGCCAGCGGCATCGAAAGATTCAGTGTTACGCGGCCGCCGACCGTGACGATAACGTTTTCCTGAGTTACGGTTGCCAGCCCGGACTTCTCGGCGACAACCCTATAGGTTCCCACCGGCACCACCAAAAACGTGTAGAGCCCGTCCGCGTCGCTGGTAGTCGTAAAGCTGATCCCTGTTTGCGCGTTCGTGGCTTTCAAATTGACGCCGGGGACAGCGGCGCCGGACTGGTCGGTTATCGTGCCTTGAATCGAACCTTGATTCGCGCCCTGGCTAAATGCCGTTCGCGTCAGCGTGAAAATTAGAAAGAACATGCCCAAACAAATCGAGAACTTTCGAACGTGCATTACATGCCTCCAGGGTGCCGGACCCTTAAATCGCCGCACGGGGTTCCGGAAAGGCAAGGATAATACGCAAGATTGAGGCCCGACGCAAATAGCAGTCGCGTTTCGTTTCTCGCGCTGTGGAAATCAGAAGCAGGCTTCTCGGGGCAAACTCGCGGATCAAGAAATGAAGCGTCGAGGTGCCTGCCTATTTACGCATGGACACAGGCAACCCCAGCGCGCCGCAGGGGTTCTTTTCAATATGCTAAACTGAATGGACGACCCCGGAGGGCATCCGGCGCAACGCGCCTACTATGGCTGAGTTTGTTTGCAAGGTGGGGGATACCACTGGGCACGTTTTCCAGCAATTGGAGACCGCCCAGACAGAGGTAGAGGCTCGCCAGAAGCTTGCCGACCGCGGGTTCTATGTCTACACAGTGCGGCCCAATCTGAGCGTGACGCGAGCCTTGAGCGGCTTTCGCGGAGGCCGCAAGCTCCCCACAGCCGATTTCCTGATCTTCAATCAGCAATTTAACACCTTGGTGAAAGCGGGTTTGCCGATTTTGAAGGCGCTCGATTTGCTGGCAGATCGCGCGGCGCTTCCCAAGATGCGGCCATTTCTGAACGATGTGCGCTTGCGCGTGCGCGACGGGGAGCTGTTGTCGGACGCCTTTGAAGCCACGGGCGCATTTCCCATGGTTTACGTCACTTCGTTGCGCGCCGGGGAGAAGAGCGGCGACTTATCCGGTGTGTTGGATGATTACATCACGTATCAACGCGTCACTACGGGAATACGCAAGAAGCTGATCGGCGTGCTGATTTATCCGGCCATTCTGATTTTTGTGGCGTCGTGCATCGTTTCTTACTTGGTTGCATACGTCATTCCCCAGTTCGCTAGGTTGTATCAAGATCTGGGCACCGCGCTTCCGGTCCCAACGCAATTCTTGATCACCGTGGTCGTGGGTTACCGTATCTGGCTTCTCACGTTTGCTGCCACCGTGATCTTCGGCGCGATTTTCCTGTTTTTGTGGTCGAAGACCAGCCGTGGCGGCCTCGTGTTGGACCGGGCGAAGTTGAAAATACCGGTTGTGGGCGACGTCTGGATCAAATTTCAGATGGCGCAGTTTACGCGAACGCTTAGCACCCTGTTACGTGGGGGAACGCCCTTGGTGGCAGCCCTCGAGACTGCCGCGAATGCGATGACCAGCCGCTTGGTGGCTGGCTCCGTTCACGATGCCGCCAAGCAGGTGCGCGAAGGCGGCTCGCTCCACGTGGCCTTGGCCGGCACGCACATGATTCCCGATCTTGCTCTCGACATGATCGAAGTCGGCGAGGCGTCTGGAGCGCTCGCTCCCATGCTCGGAAGCATTGCACAATTCTACGAGGAGGAAACCAACCTGAAGACAGCCGCGCTCATCTCGATTATAGAGCCGGCTGTTCTCATCTTGATTGCCTCGCTCATCTTTTTCATCATGGTGGCGCTCTATCTGCCATTGTTTTCCCTCCAAGTCGGCGGCAGCGCGGGATAAAAGAATATGGCGACTACGAATCGAGATTTACATCCTGAACGGGGTCGCGACGACGCGGCAGAACGCGAACGTACACAGACGCTCGCGGAGCGTTACCGTGTGCCTTTCATTGACATGACGGAACAGAGAATCGATCCGGAATTATTCCATTCGATTCCCGCGGAGCTGATGTTCCGCTATAACTTCGTTCCGCTCGAAGCGCACAACAATTCGCTTGTCGTCGTGGTTTCAGATCCCAGCCAATTGCTCGTGAATGACGAACTGTCCTTGCTGCTCGGTAAGAAGCTGATTATTCGCGTAGCCACCGCCACGCAGATCGGCGATTTACTGAAACGCACAGAGCAATCCCAGCGCGTCCTCGATCAGGCGACGGAGGGATTCACGCTCCAGGTTGTCAGCGAGGAAGAGGGCGACGAAAACATTTCGATGGACAAGCTCACCAGCGACTCGGGCGTGAGTCCCGTCGTTCGCCTGGTCGACACTGTTATTTTCACGGCGCTCGAGCGGCGCGCCAGTGACATCCATATCGAAACGCGCAACTCCGAAGTCGCGGTGAAATACCGCATTGACGGCGTGTTGCAATATGCCATGCAGCCACTGGCAAAGGAATGGCATTCCACGATTCTCTCGCGCATCAAAGTCATGAGCGAACTCGATATCGCCGAGCGCCGCGTCCCACAGGA
Source organism: Candidatus Acidiferrales bacterium (assembly GCA_035933575.1). GTDB lineage: Bacteria > Acidobacteriota > Terriglobia > Acidiferrales > UBA7541 > DAHUXN01. The sequence continues at coordinate 32,522 of DASYYR010000092.1, forward strand.
CGGCCGTTTCCGCGTGCGTTACAAAGGCCGCTTCATCGATTTCCGCGTGTCGATCATGCCGTCGATCCATGGCGAAGACGCTGTGTTGCGCGTGCTGGACAAGGAAACGCTGAGTGAGAAATTCCGCACTCTGAACCTCGACGTAGTGGGCTTCGCCGAACACGATGTACGTAAATTCCGGCGCTATATTCGCGAGCCGTACGGAATGGTGCTGGTCACGGGCCCCACGGGTTCGGGCAAGACGACCACGCTGTACGCGGCAATCAATGAGATCAAGACGGACGAAGATAAAATCATCACCATCGAAGATCCGGTCGAATATCAGGTGCGCGGCATCACTCAGATTCCCGTAAACGAAAAGAAGGGACTGACGTTTGCGCGCGGCCTGCGTTCCATTTTGCGCCATGACCCGGACAAAATCATGGTTGGCGAAATCCGCGATCAGGAAACGGCACAAATCGCCATTCAATCGGCCCTCACGGGCCACCTGGTATTCACAACCGTTCACGCGAACAACGTTACCGATGTGATTGGCCGCTTCATCAACATGGGAGTTGAACCATACAACTTCGTTTCTGCTTTGAATTGCATCCTCGCGCAACGCTTGGTCCGCGTGATTTGTCCCAATTGCAAGCAACAGGTTCAGCTCCCCCCGCAGGTGCTGCAAGAGGCCGGCCTCGACCCGAAGGAATGGGCCGATGTTGCTCTATACGAGGGCGCTGGCTGCCTCGAGTGCTCTGGCAGCGGATTTCACGGACGAACCGCCATCTGCGAATTGCTCGACCTCTCGGACCGCATCCGCGAAATGATCATTGACCGCCGGCCAAGCTCTGAAATCAAGCGCGCGGCGAAAGAAGAGGGAATGGAGTTCCTCCGCGAATCGGGTCTTGCTCGTGTGCGCGCGGGAATGACAACCTTGCGAGAAATCAATAAGGTGACGTTCATTGAGTAGTCTGACAAGCATTCAGCCAGTGGATCAGCGTAGCAGACCGCGCGGACATCTCTTCGGTTGGCTCGACGCCATGCCGCATCCTGCCACTGTGCTGGAAATGGCTGCGACGCACGTGGCGGCCGCCCGATGGGGCCGTGGCGCAACACATCTTTCCGGATTCGCAGCCGAATCCTTACCTGACGGAGCGATCGTTCCTTCCGCTACTCAGCAGAACATTTTGGATCAGGATGCCGTGCGTAGGGCCATTCGCGGCGTTCTTTCTCGCGTGCCGGTCCATGGAGAGGAAGTCGCGCTGCTCGTTCCCGACGCCGTCATTCGCGTTTTCATTTTGCCATTCGAGACTTTCCCGCGACGCGCGGACGAAGCGCGCCCTCTTTTGCGTTGGCGGCTGAAGAAAAGCCTGCCGTTCGACGCGGAAGAAGCGGCCATATCGTGGATGCGGCAATCTGGACGGGAAGGAAAAATCGAGATTGTCGCCGCCGTGGCGCGTCAGAAAATAACTCGCGAGTATGAATCCGCACTCGAAGCAGAAGGCCTGTTCGCCGGAGTTCTCGAGAGCTCCACGCTAGCGACTCTGCCCTTGCTCGAACCCAATGTCGCGACGCTTCTTGTGCGAATGAGCGGCCGCAATTTGACGACCGTGATCGTTCGCGGCCAGACGCTCTGCGTGTACCGATCGACGGAGTTGGGAACCGAAACCGATGTCCTCAAGCCGCAAGCGGTTTTCGACGAGGTGTTTCCCGCGCTCGCCTTTTATCAAGACACGTGGGACGGCAAGGTGGAGCAGCTGCGCATCGCGGGCTTCGGCGTGGGCGAGGAAAACTTGCGCGAAATGCTCGGGCGCGAAATCGGATGTTCGGCGGAGCCTCTGGCGGGCTCCAGCGAATTCTCGGCTGAAGCCAGATCGCTGGTCGCGCAGGGACTGGAGTCTCTGGTGGGTTGGCAATTGAACCGTGGCGCCTAGCTACAATCAGGAGAATCTTGCAATCGCGTGAAAACTCGTTTCAATCTCGCGTCATCGCCTCTGGAAAACAACCGCCGGTTCATCGCCGTCGCGGCCACGCTGGGAATCATTGCGGTCGCGGCGTTGCTTTTTCTTTCCGTCCATGCCATGAGGGCGCGGCGCACCAATGGAGCGATCCGCGCGGACATCAGCCGACTCGAAGATCAGATTCGCGCTTCCCAGCGCGAACAGGAGCGGCTCCGCGTGACGCTGAAAGATCCAAAGACCGTCGAAGTAATGAATCGCGCCCGGTTTCTCAACAACCTCATCGAGCAGCGGACTTTTCCGTGGACAAAGATGTTTGCGGACTTGGAACAGATTCTGCCGGCCGGCGTGCGTGTCGTCAGCATCTCGCCGCAAATGGATAAAACCGGCCGCGTGAAAGTGATGCTGGTGGTCAGCGCTGTAAACGACGAACAGAAGGTGAAGTTCGTGCGTTCCATGGTGGCGTCGCCGGCGTTTTCAAATGTGCGGCCCACGCAGGAGAGTCATCCGGAGAAAGTTTCGACAGGAAACGCGGGCGTCGTCTTGCTTTCGTTGGAGGCGCAATACGCAACAATATGACGCCCAGAAACAATTCGCGGAAATGGAAGCTGGCCGTGAAAATCGCGCTGGCCTGCCTGCTTGTTCTCGATGGCGCGCTGATTTTTGCCAATATACGCATAGCCAGCGCGGCCCCTCAGTCGCAGGCTCAAGAACGCAACCGTCTGGCGCAGAAAGAGAAGTTGCTCGCTGCCGATGTCGCAAAGGGACAGGCTGTCGAGAAGCATCTACCGGACGTGGGCAAGGAATGCGATGCTTTCTACCAGGGCAATTTGCTTCCGGAATCTACCGGTTATTCGACTGTGATTTCGGACCTTGGCCAAATGGGCAAGGATGCGGGAGTTCAGATCAGCGGCACCGGCTACCATGAAACCGCCGTAAAGGATCGCGGCTTGACCGAAGTGCAGATATCAGCGGCGGTGCAGGGCGATTATCAAAGCTTGATTCGTTTCATCAACAGCCTCGAGCACTCTCCGCGCTTTTACGTGCTCGACGGTTTGACTTTGGCTTCGGAGACGTCTGGAGCCATCAAGCTAAATGTGACGCTCCGGACCTATTTCCGCACTTGATGCCATGACGAAAAAGACTCGATACGAACTCTATGTGCTGGGCATACTCCTGATTCTCGCCGTCGCGGCGTACTCGAGCCAATCGCGGAATTCGGTGTTTACGGGTGCCAGTGCGAGCGACATCAGATTCACTCCGCTGGACGTGCCCGATCCGTCGCTTCGGCTCGATTTGCTCGACCGCATCCAGAAACTGGAATACAAGGGCCAGCATCGCAATATATTCAGCGCCGAGCCGTTGCCTCCTCCACAGATGCCGGCGGACTTTCACAAGACCCAGGGTCCCGTGGTACCGCTACCACCTCCTCCAGTCACTGTGCCAGCGACTTTTTATGGAATTGTCACCGATTTGCGCACTGGCCAGAAACGCGCGTGCTTTTCTGCTAATGCGGATGACGTGTATATCGTCCCCGTGGGCGGAACGCTGCTCAATCAATTCCGTATCCTGACCATTGGCAACAATTCGGTGGAAGTCGAAGAACTTTCGTCCGGCCGCCGCACTACCCTGATGCTTGCGCAGCCAACGGACGAACCGCCCCAGCCGCCGCAACAAGGACAGCCATGACGTTCCGTCCAACTCCTTCAATCAATACCCGGCGTGGAGAGAAGGGCTTCGCCCTGATTTTTGTGCTTTTCCTCGTCGCCCTTTTGATTGTCGGAGGTTCCGTGGTGTTTGTGAATCGTTTGACCGAGGGCAAGCGGCAAAAGGAAGCGGAGACGATCTGGCGGGGCGAGCAATATGCACGCGCCATCGGACTTTACTATCGCAAATTTGGACGCTTCCCCACGAATGTCGACGACCTGGTGAAAGAGCAGAATGGAGTGCGCTTTCTGCGCGAGCCGTACAAGAATCCCATGAACAAGGAAGACGGCTCGTGGCGCTTCATCTACGTCACACCCACGGGCCAGCTGATCGGCAGCGTGCGCTACACTTCGCTGCAGCAAATGGCTTTTCTCGACAAGCAACGCCAACTGGGAATTGCCACAGGCACACCCGCTGCCGACGTTCCAGGCGCTGCCACCGATAATTCGACCGGTCAGCCGCCGTTACAGCCGCCCGGCCAGTCGTCCGCGCAACGGGGAGTGCTCGGCGGCTCCGGTGTTGCGTCCGGCAATTTGCCCGTGCCGCCAGGGTCATCGAGCTCGGCAGTGCAAGATGGTCAGCCGCAGAGTGCTTCGGGGGCCCCCGGTGCGCCCGGTGGCCAGCAGCCCGTGCAGCCCACTTTCTCTTTGGGTTTGCAGACACAAACGGGGACAAATCCGGGAATGAGCGTTAACGAATCCTCTGATTCATCGGGGCCAGTGATGGGCGGCTTTATTATCGGCGTGGCAGGGAAGTCAGACAAGTCTTCGATCAAAGTTTACAAAGGCGGAGTCACTTATAAGCAGTGGGAATTCATCTTCAACCCGCTCGAGCAAGTTCAAACGATAGGCACACTGACAACCACCGGAACTCAGCAACAGGGAACTGCTCCGTTGGGTATGCCCCAGCCGCCGCAACCTCCGCCGCAAATCCCTCAACAATAGCGCGGATTCACAGCCGCGCGTGAACGCACAGTCCGAACGCCTAGCCCGAGTCCTATCTTGGATTATCTCAGCGAAGTTGTGCGGGCGGTTCTTCTGCCTTCAATTTCTTCAGCTTCTTGGTCACGCGGCGGATGTAATCTCTCGTTTCCGGGAACGGCGGCACGCCGCCATATTCTGCCACACGTTCCGGACCTGCGTTATACGCCGCGAGCGCGAGCGGTAAATTACCGTGATACTGGTCAAGCAGCTCCTTCAAATAGCGCGTCCCGCCCGCGATATTCTGCCCGGGATCGAAAGCGTTGTTGACGGCGTACCGGCTCGCAGTCTGCGGCATGAGCTGCATCAATCCCATCGCTCGCTTTGACGAAAGCGCGCGAGGCGCGAAATTCGACTCCGCGAAAATCACGCTCGAAATCAGATTTTCGTCCACGCCGTTCCGCGCTGCTGCAGCGCGAATCTGTTTTGCGAAAGGCACATTCAGCGCGGGCGTGCTCGCCGATGGTGCAAATACGTCTTCGGGATCAAATCGCACGATCTCGCTCGACGGCACAACAATGCTGCCGCCCGTGACGTAAAGGATCACATTCGAGCCCTGCCGTAGATAGCCGGTGATGTGCAGCTGCTCTCCCGAACGCATCACAGCGTAATCCGCGCGCGCTGGCGGCGCCAGAGGCATCACCGTAACGAAAATCAATGCGCAAATGGCCCACCGAAAAACGCCGCGAGCAAGAACGTCTCGCACAGCGGTCGTGACCGCTCGCCGCAAAAATGCTTTCTGATTAGCCGTCATAGGAGTCGTATTGTTTGAATCGCTTTCCCGCGCCGCCGTTGCCTTCTTCTCTGCTTCGTTTCGCCAATCAACTGTCGACCGCCTGCCCGAGCGCATGGGCGCGTATCGCTGCTGCCACTCCGGCCTCGTCATTCGACAACGTCACCGTCCAGCCGAGCGCCTTTAGCTCTGCGGTGCTGTTGGCCATCAGTACAGGGAGGCCCGCGAATTCGAGCATATCGCGATCGTTCCAGTTATCGCCAATCGCCATGATTTCCTCGCGGCGAATACCGCGCCGCCGCGCCCACTCCGCCAGGGCCGCGCCCTTCGAGCATCCGCGCTCGATCACATCGAGAATGCTCAGGTCGCGCTGCTCGTATTCCGTCAGCGCCGTCGAAAAATCGTTCACGCGAGGCATGGATTTCAAAGCCAAGTGTGCCGCGCGCATCCGCGCAACCGATCCGACAAACATCACTTGAATTGGATCTTCATCGAGACTGTTTTCCAGCGGTACGCATTCGGCGATGAATTCGCGGTTGCGCTGGTAATATCCCCCGCTGACAGGATCCTTCCAGTTGATGCGCTCAAAAATGAGTTGCCGCTCGCGCACACGGTCGAAAACAACCGCGGCTCCCAAACGAAAATCAGCGGTTGCGGCCAGCACTTCGCGCGCCAGTGCCCGAGGCAGCAGGTGCCGCAAATGAGTTTCGCCCGCTTTCGATTTAATCAACGCTCCGTTGTTCACCACCAGCGTCAACTCGCACGGAAGCTGCTCGGAGATTAGCTTCGCAAAATCGAATCGCCGCCCGGTGACAAGCATGATTTCGATGCCGCGCGCGTGCGCTTCAGCGATCGCTTCGCGATTCGCGGCGGGCAATTCGTGGCGGCTGTCGAGCAGCGTGCCGTCAATATCCATGGCGATCAGGCGAATCGGCATCCACCAATTGTACCGTGCTGGTGAATCGGTACGAGGTGGTTTTCCTAGGTGAGTTTCTTCTTCTTTTTGAAACCGTAGTTATGCTTCGCGAAGCATCCTACTGCAACAGGCTATCTTTGTGGCAGGTTGTTGGTCGGAACCTCGAAATCTATATTCTTGCAAACGTCGAAGGCGGTCTTAGTTAGAGAGAGTTGGATAAGGGTCGAGATGGAGTCGCCTGCGCGTAGCAAGAAGTTCTTCGCACATGAAACGCGGCCCAGCCCTGCATATTTGTCCGCATGGAGAATATAGTCAATGCCTTCTAATCCGACCAAAGCAAAGGTGCCGTCAGTGCCGGTGTGACTCACAACCGTACCTACGATCGTCACGGGGTCGCTCACTTCCGAAAGCCAGACGTTAGCATCAGCCACTGGTTTACCGTTGGGCCAGACAACCTTGACCGGAATCCTGCGAGCAGCGAGCCGCCTCGGAAGTTTAAGGACAATACGGCTTATATGTTGCTTGTCCGCGAGGACCAAGATCTTTGCGGTGGATTGCTGCTGCGTTGACGGATAGTACGTGGGCGGAAAGGGAAATTCCGCGGAGGGCGGCCAGGAGGTATTAAAGCCGATGACGTAGCTCCCTGGCGGTATAGCGAATTTGAAGTGGCCTCTTCTATCAGTTGTGGCCCAGTCGATATTCGCTGATGGGTCGGTCGCCGAGTAAACATTCAGGTCTCCGTCGGCAACAGGCCGTCCATCAGGGCTGACTAGAATCCCCGTGATATACCCTGTCGGGAAGCGCACCGGCGTTGTGGAAAAATCCGCCGCCTTGTAATTCGGCGCGATATCCTTGACCCAGGTCTGCCTGATCGACTGCAAAACAAACTGGACCGGGAAGCCATTCATGTGTCCGAAACCGTGCCCGGGGCTGGCAAATTCAATCAAGCCTACCATATCGGCAGTAACTTCATACCGATTGCAGCCTTCGCAAATTGCCCGCTGCTGTCGGGGATACATCTTGGCATCCACCAGCTTCCGAAATCTTTTGAATTGGCGGTTGTTCCTGAGACGAACGGCCGGTCGAGGCTGTGTTGGGAGTAATCCGCTCACGGAGACCATGGCCTCAGGGCCGCTGCCGGGATACGTGAACCAGAGGAAATCACAATCCTTATCATCTGGGTCCCGGAGTGCTGAGATCTCGAAGTTCCCTGCGAGAGTAGCTCTAAGGCGCACCAGTTTGTTATCGAAGGCTGCGGGGTTTTTACCCACGTCGCATACGGTTGTGGCGGTGACTTTGCCTTGTGCGCAAACGAAGGCCGGTCAGCTAGTCGCCACAATCACCCATAACAACGCGAATGATGCCCGACGAGTAATCATGCTCTCTCTAATCCGCTACAATTATACGGTCAACGCGGACGATCTGTGAATATGCTAAAATTTTTCGCTTATGACCAAACCACTACAGACCACCATCACTCATCTGGAATGTTCCCGTTGCAAAAAGACGTATCCACACAACCAACTCAAGAACCTCTGCGATTGCGGCGGCCCGCTCTTGGCGCGCTACGATCTGAAGGCCGCAAAGAAAACTCTGACGCGCGATGCCTTGCGTTCACGGCCCGCAACCATGTGGCGCTATGAAGAAGTGCTGCCCTCGCGCGAGCAGGTCACGCTTGGCGAAGGCATGACGCCTGTGCTTCACGCGAAACGTCTCGGCGCGTCCATGGGCTTGCGCAATCTCTACATCAAGGACGAAGGCCTCAACCCCACGGGTTCATTCAAGGCTCGCGGCCTTTCCGCCGCTGTCAGCCGCGCCAAAGAATTGGGAGTCAAAGTCCTGGCGACTCCCACGGCAGGGAACGCGGGTGGTGCGCTTGCCGCTTACGCCGCGCAGGCCGGAATTCCGTGCGTGATCGTAATGCCCGCTGATACGCCTCTTGCGAACGAAATGGAATGCCGCGCATTTGGCGCGGACGTGCGCAAGCTCGACGGCTTGATCTCCGACTGCGGAAAATACGTCGCCGAAAATAAGGAAAAGAACGGCTGGTACGAAGTCACCACGCTCAAGGAGCCGTATCGAATCGAAGGAAAAAAGACCATGGGCCTCGAGCTGTGGGAGCAATTCGACGGCAAACTTCCCGACGTGATTATCTATCCCACGGGCGGCGGCGTTGGCATGATTGGCATGTGGAAAGCCTTCGAGGAAATGGAAGCGATGGGATGGATCGGGAGCGAACGTCCGCGCATGGTCACGGTGCAAGCCGCGGGCTGCGCGCCGATCGTCGATGCTTTTGAGAAAGGCATCGACACTGCGCTGATGTGGCCGAACGCCGCGACGATTGCTTCTGGCTTGCGCGTGCCGAAAGCGATAGGCGATTTCCTGATTCTTCAGGCGATTCGCGAAAGCAAAGGCACCGCCATCGCCGCGACTGACGATGAGATTCTCGTCACCTCGAAAGAACTCGCCGCAAAGGAAGGCATTTACGCAGCTCCCGAGGGCGGTGCGACAGTTGTCGCTGCGCGCAAGTTAGCGGAGAAAAAATGGATCAAGCCCGATGAGACGGTCGTGCTGTTTAACACGGGATGCGGCTATAAATACAACGAAGCGTGGCAAAAAGCGCTGAGGAATAGTTGACAGTCAAGAGTTGAAAGTCGAAAGCAAAAAACAAGAAAAAGCGCGGCGGACAGATACGTGACCGAAAGGTTGTATTACGACGATTCATTTCTGCGCGAATTTGACGCGCAAGTGGTCGCTTGCGAACCTGAAAACGGGCGCTGGCGCGTCCGACTAGACCGCACCGCGTTTTATCCCACTTCGGGCGGCCAGCCATTCGACACGGGCCGCTTGGGCGCTGCCGCAGTCGTGGAAGTGCTCGACGTTGAAAATGACGAAATAACGCATTTCACTGACCAGCCCGTCGCTGGGGGCGCAGTCCACGCAGTAATCGACTGGCCTCGCCGCTTCGATCACATGCAGCAACACACGGCTCAACACATGCTCTCCGCCGCGTTCATCGAGCTGTTCAAATTCCAAACTGTTTCGTTCCATCTCGGCCGCGAAATTTCCACCATCGACCTTGCCACGCCGTCCATCACGCCGCGCCAGCTCGAAGAGGCTGAGAGTCGCGTGAATGAAATTATCTTCGACGACCGTCCCATTGCAGTGCGCTACGGAACCGCCGAAGAACTCGTCGCGCAGGGCATTCGCAAAAAAGTTGACCGCGAGGGCACGCTGCGTATCGTCGACATCGAGGCGTTCGACCGTCAGCCGTGCGGCGGCACGCATCTGGCACGCACGGGTCAGGCCGGCATGCTGCTCGCGCGCAAATGTGAACGCCAAAAAGGGAATTGGCGTGTCGAGTTCGTGGCGGGATGGCGAGCCCTTGCGGCCGCGCGCGGAGACTTCGCAACTTTGCGACAGGCCGCCGAGTATCTAGGTTGTGGAATGACCGAGCTGCCGGAAAACGTACGTAAAATCCAAGAAGAGCGCCGCGCCAGCCAGCGCGATGCCAAAAAATTAACGGAGCGCCTTGCGGAAATCGAAGCAGCAGATTTGCTCGCACGACACACCGAAACATCCCACGACGGAAAGCGCAGAATTATTGTTTCTATTTCCGATGATGCATCCCCCAGCTACCTGGCCATGCTCGCCGCCAAAATTGTCGCGACTCCGAACATGCGAGTGATCCTCGCGAGCCGCGCAGCAACAGCAATCGTCCTCGCGCAATCGGCGGGTCTCGACGGCGATATGGGCGCGCTGCTGCGCGAACTCCTCGCGAAGTCCGGAGGCAAAGGCGGCGGCAGCAAAGTCTTCGCACAGGGAACAGTCGCCGATGCGGCGATAATTGACAACATTCTGTCAAGTGGGCGGAGCAGGCTGGACGTGGCTTCTTGAATTTGAGGTGCCGATTTGACTGACGAGGAAAGAAACCTAGACCTCTCGACGAAGACCTTCGAAGAATTCGTGGAGTTTTTCTTTGCCCGTGAAGTTGTATTCCTCGATCCGCCGCTCAATAGCATGGTGGACGATGTGGTTGAGAAGGGGCGTGACTTTGACGAGGCCGTGCCCTTTTCACCGGGCGTTTTGCTCGAGTATATGACGAGGCTTTTTTCAGATTTCGGCAGCATCGCGCCGCGGTACTCCTTGCCGCAAGTCAATCGGGCTATCTGGACGATTCTGGGTCCCGGACTTGACATGCCCGCACTTCTATTCGACAGGGCCTTGCCACTTTCGAAACGACTGGAATGCATTCGCTCCATGTATCACGTGTACTCAGATTTCGTCGCTCGCTCTAGGGCAGAGGTGATGGAGAATTGCTTCGATATGTGGTGGGATCTGCTAGCACATGAATTCTGGTTCCAAAGGAGATTTTTTTATCCAAAGGCGATGAAGATCGAGTGGGGTGACGTTTCGAAGCTTGATGTGGAAGACCGTGCCATATTGGATGTTATGTTCGAGACACTAAAACGCATACTTGAACTTCCCGATTCGCGAACGCGTATTTACGCACTGCATGGCCTCGGGCACCTTAGTCATCCGGGGGTGCGAGAAACTGTGCAGCAGTTTATAGAGAGCCACAAATCCGAATTCACCGAGGAACGGATACGATGGCTTGAGGAGTGCCGCGACGGAACGGTGATGTAGCGATCAGGCGTCGTGTCCAGCGGGGCGATTGGCCGATTGTGGCGTGTCTGCTAAAATGATTTGGCTCGGTGGGCGGCTAGCTCAGCTGGGAGAGCATCGCGTTCGCAACGCGGGGGTCGGGGGTTCGAATCCCCTGCCGTCCACCAATTTTTGTTCCCTTCTCCTCCCGACCGATCGGGAATAGATTTTCTCTGCGCCTCCGCGGTGAATCATCGTCGACTGAGCGCGTAACCTCTCGCGCGGCGTGCCTGTGTATAATGCGGCGATGCCGCGCCGCACTGGGCAAATTGCGAATTGGATCCTTGGCCCTGAGTCAGGCGCGTACGGCCATCTCGGTCCGCGCTGGATTTTCCTTCGCGCGCTCGGAATAATTTTCTTCTCCGCATTTTACTCGCTCGTCTTTCAAGCCAAAGGCCTCATCGGCCCCGACGGCATTCTCCCCGCGAACGTTTATATCAATGCGGTTGGCCACTCGGTTCACGGTCTCGCGAAATTCTGGTTTGTGCCTTCGGTATTCTGGCTGAGTTCGACGGATCACGCGCTCGTCACCGTTTGCTGGATCGGCATGGTCGCTGCGATTCTGCTCTTCCTGAATTTCTGGCCGCGCGGCATGACGGCGATATGTTTCGTCTGCTTTTTATCTTTCATTGCCACGCTGCAGGACTTCTCGAGCTACCAGTCAGACGGCATGCTTTTGGCCGCAGGCTTCCTCTGTCTGTTCTTCGCGCCGCGCGGTTTGCGTCCTGGCTGGGGCCAACTTTCGCCACCTTCGCGCGCGTGTCTCTGGTTGCTTTTGTGGGAGTGGTTCCGAATTTACTTCGAATCGGGCATGGCGAAAATTCTGGGCGGCGATCCGGAGTGGCGTCACCTGACCGCAATGTACGAGTATTACCAGAATGGCCCGCTGCCCACGTGGGTCGGCTGGTACGTGCAGCACGCGCCGCATTGGTTTCATTGGCTGACAGCGCTCGCGACGCTCGTGATGGAGCTCGGAATCGTGCTGATGCTTTTTTTGCCGCGCCGTTTCCGCCTCATCTGCTTTTTTATCGTTACGCCGTGGGAAATCGGCGTAATCCTCACCGCGAATTACGCGTTCCTGAATTACCTCGTACTCGCACTCGGTTTTTTGCTGCTCGACGACCAATTCCTGGTGCGCGTCGCGCCACGGAGCTGGTTTCCGAAATATCACGTCATGGTGGCCATGCGCGCGGAAGACAGCGGGGAGGAATCCGCGGCGGAATCTGCAAGGCCGATCTCCCTTTTCGCCGCGCCGGAATCAAAGCCGCAGGAAATCGCGCCGCCTGCGCCAGATGGTTCCGCGTACTCCGCTGCTGCCGCGCACCAAGCAAACGAAACCGTCAGCGCGATTCGGCGCATTTGGGCTCCGGTCGGCATGACTATTGCGGGGATTTGTTTTGCATGGATTTTCTACGTGACCACGATGCAGCTCATCTGGATGTGGGCGCCGGAGTTTCCCTCACCAGAATACGAAGTGCAGAAAGTGGCGCAGTGGCCCGTGCAAGCGATCGATCCTTTCCGCATCGCCAATCAATACGGTCTTTTTGGCTCGATGACGCGCGGGCGCTACGAAATAGAATTTCAGGGCTCGAATGACGGCGGAAATACTTGGACGCCGTATCCGTTCCGTTACAAGCCGCAAGCGTTAAACGAAGCTCCGCGCATTTATGCGCCGTATCAGCCGCGTTTCGATTGGAATCTGTGGTTCGCTTCACTGGGAAGCTGGCGCCAATATCAATTCGTTGTCGGCACCGAGGAGGCCTTGCTCGACAATAGCCCGGAAGTTCTCTCGCTCTTCGCGCGCGGTCCGTTTCCGAACGGCCCGCCGCAGGAAATCCGCGTGGTCATTTGGCAATACTGGTTTACGAGTCTGGATACGAAGCGTCAAACAGGGAACTGGTGGACGCGCAAATTGTTGGGTCTCTACGCGCCAACATTGGTTCGCGAACCGGATGGCCGATTCGGTGTCGTGCAGTTCCCTGACGTTTTGCCGCCTCACGATTGATCCGAAGGGCTCGTCGCCCGGCGCGTTCGCGCGATTTACTTATTTATGCCAATCGCGCTATACTCTCGCGCACTTCCCTCAGGAGGAGTTCCGTGCGCCTTAACAAGCCTCTCCCACGTTGGCTGTCGTTCGAACGAATGTCGCCGGCCCTTCTCTCGGGCTTGATCCTTTTCGCAGCGAGCTTTCTCACAGACATTATTCTGAGTTGGATTGGAACACCCGGGCAGGCAAAGATCTTCAACCATCTGGCGATCGGGATCATCGGGGCACTGCTGATTCTGTTCTTTCTGTCGGCCAGTTACGAAAATCAGGTCTACGCCAGAGCGAAGGAAAGAATGCAACTCATCGCCGAAATGAACTATCGCATTCGCGGCGCGCTGAACTTGATCGAGCAATCGGCGACTTTGGACAACCGGGACGAACGGCTACGCGGCGTGGATGAAGCTGTTCGGCGTATCGACGTCGTGCTCACGGATTTTCTGCCGTCGGTCGGCACCGCCGCCGAGCAGCACGGTTCCCGCCTAAACTAAACACTTTTCTTGCGGGCGCATCCGCGTACGCTTTACCGCGCTATGATTGGCGCTAGCGTGCTTACAAACCCTGGCTCGGCCCCCGGTCCTTCCGGTTTCATGCGGAAGTTTGGCTGGCTGTGAGCCAGGGGGCGCGTAGCTCTGTAGCAGCGAGCGGCGCTGCTACTCTCTTTCGAAGTGGAAAATATCCACGACAATGTTCGTTCGCCTGTTCCACAGCACGATGTGGCCGCCAATGACCACGTGTTCGCAATCGCGCGGAGGAGGAGGCAGCTCGCGCTCCAGTTCCACGGGGACGGGGCGAATTTTGCGGCGCAGTCCCGGCGGGAGTTCGCCACGAACAACGAGCTGCCTTTCGAGCCCCGGCGGCAGGCGGTCGCGCTTCGCCAATCCTGGCGGCAGATCGTCGCGGTCTTCGTGCTCGTGATACCACGAGCGCATGTCGTCGCGGTCATGTTGGCTGTACCAGCCGCGATCGCCGTCTTTATCGTGATGATCCTTGTCATGTCCGTGCCCATGTCCGTTTCCCTGACCTTGGGCGCGGGCTGCATTGCCGCACAGCGCAAATATTGAAGCCACGCACAACGCCATCCACCATCGCATCCTCATGATTACCTCTCAGAACTTCGGATTGTCTTGTCTATTGTAGGGCAGCGACCGGTGAATCCGTGCGCGGTGTTGCGATCCCAGTGTCCATTGGCCAACTGGCACGAAAGGACAGGTGCCGCCCTGCCTGCCGTTCTGTCGAGGTGCTGCGGTGCCTTTTCTTTGCAAACCTGGGGGCGTATTATGCATCCGCGAAATTCAACCTGGGGGTGGCGTATGAATCGTAATTCGTGTTTAGCCGAAATGCGCGCGGCAATCATTGTGGGCGCTCTGTTTTGTTTGGTGTTTACACTTTGCGCCGCTGCCCGTCCGGCGCCGTCCGGATTTACGCTCGAGCAAGTGATGAGCTCCCCGTTTCCCGATGAACTTGTCGCGGCGCGCAATGGCGAACGCATCACGTGGGTGTTCAACATTCGCGGCGTTCGCAATGTGTTCGTCGCGGACGGCCCGGATTTCAAGGCGCGCCAGGTGACGCATTACACCGAGGACGATGGCCAGTCGATTGCCAGCCTACGTCTGACGCCGGACGGAAAGACAATTGTCTACGCGCGTGGCAGCGAAACGAATTCCGCCGGCGAAGTCGCCGATCCCACAAGCAGCGTGCAGAAGCCCGATCAACAAGTGTGGGCCGCCGACGTAGAGACAGGCCAGCCACGGCTTCTTGGCGACATGAATTGCGCCCGTGAAGACTGCGAGGACATTGCGATTTCTCCCGATGGTCAAAGTGCCGTCTGGCCTGCGCGCGACAAAATTTGGATCGCGCCAATTTCAGGAGCGACACCTGTTAAGGAACTCTGTTATGTCCGCGGCGATAATCTTGACCCGCAGTGGTCCCCTGACGGGCGCGAAATTGCCTTCACCAGCGCTCGCGACGATCACAGCTTTATCGCTATCTATGATTTCGGCCAGAGCGCGCTGCGATATCTCCATCCGAGTGTCGATCGCGATAGCTTGCCGAGATGGTCGCCCGACGGCGCAAAAATCGCATACGTCAAAACCAACGGTCTCGAGCGCGGCCTGCCGTTGATTCCTCTGCGCCCGCAACCATGGTCCATCTGGGTCGGCGATGCAGCCACCGGGAAGGCGTCCCGAATCTGGCAAAGTGGAGACACGATGGACGACTCGATCCCGCGTCTGACGGAGTCCGATTCTTTTCACTTTGCCGCCGGTAATCGCATTGTTTTCGCATCCGAGAAGGATGGTCGCAACCATCTTTATTCGATTTCCACCGATGGCGGTGAAGCGAAACTGCTCACCCCCGGCGATTTTGATGTGAAGGACGTCACGCTCAGCCCTGACGGAAAAACGATTCTCGAATCGTCAAATCAGAACGACGTGGACCGTCGCCACATCTGGAAAGTGAGCGTTGACGGCGGCACGCCGCAGGCGCTAACGCAGGGCGAGACAATCGAATGGACTCCGGTCGAGACTGGCGACGCGAGATTTGTTCTCTGCCTCGGCTCGAGCGCCACTTCACCAGCGATGCCGTATCGAATTACGAAAAGCGGCCGCGAGATGATTGCGCAAGAAGAATTGCCCGCGGATTTTCCCTCGAGCCAGCTCGTCACGCCCAAGCAGGTG